>NZ_JAAGPN010000651.1:0-251 GCF_017104805.1 Paraburkholderia sp. Ac-20347
TTGGGCGACGGTGTGAACACCGGAATTAGCGGCTCCAGCGCCGACCATAACTCGTTACTGATTTTTCGTCTGGCCATGCCGCCAGGATATGGCTTTCATGGCCTCATGTCCAGGTTGTGTTAGCCGCACTAAGTAGATTCTCAACATTATGTCGCGCCTTGCCGATTTTCACGACATTGCGTTTTCACCTGACTATTCCGGACTTCAACTCCCGCGTCATCGTCTGTCACGGGTAAAGGGGCGTTCGGCAG
>NZ_JAAGPN010000652.1:0-232 GCF_017104805.1 Paraburkholderia sp. Ac-20347
GGTCTTGTAGCTCGTTGTAAGCGGCCAGATCTTCGATGTTTTGCGTATTCTCAGAGCTTGCTTTATTTAGAGCGTCAATGGCGTCAGTTTGTTTTTTAGCATACTGGTCTTGTAGCTCGTTGTAAGCGGCCAGATCTTCGATGTTTTGCGTATTCTCAGAGCTTGCTTTATTTAGAGCGTCAATGGCGTCAGTTTGTTTTTTAGCATACTGGTCTTGTAGCTCGTTGTAAGC
>NZ_JAAGPN010000064.1:0-38725 GCF_017104805.1 Paraburkholderia sp. Ac-20347
CGTCACACCGGGTACGACCTCGGGTTCGGGCTTGGGTGCGCGGGCGCCCTTCGAGCGGCGCGGCTTGGTCACCAGCGCGGGCGCGGCGGCCATGACTTCGTCGAGCGCCTTCTTCGCGGCGGCCTGTTCGGCCGCGCGGCGGCTCGCGCCCGAACCCGACACCTTCACGTCGAGCTTGGGCACCGTGCATTCGACTTCGAATTGCTGATTGTGCGCCGCACCATGCGTGGCGACCACGGTATAGGTGGGCAGCGCGATCTTGTGACCTTGCAGGTATTCCTGCAGCAGCGTCTTGGCATCCTTGCCGAGCGTGCGCGGGTCGATGTGATCGAGGATCGGCACGTAAAGGCGCTTGATGACCGTCTGCGCGGCGTCGAAGCCGCCGTCGAGGAAAATCGCGCCAAAGATGGCTTCGAGCGCGTCCGCGAGGATCGACGGACGGCGGAAGCCGCCGCTGCGCAACTCGCCTTCGCCAAGACGCAAACCGTCGGCGATATTCAGGGCCTGAGCGATTTCGTAGAGCGACTGCTGCTTAACCAGATTCGCGCGCACGCGCGAGAGGTCGCCTTCGTCCAGCTTGCCAAAACGTTGGAACAATAGGGCCGCCACCGCGCAATTCAGGACCGAATCGCCGAGGAATTCCAGGCGTTCGTTATGCGTGGCACTGTGACTGCGGTGGGTGAGAGCCTGGCGCAACAATTCCGCATTGCGAAATTCGTAGCGCAGCCGGCTTTCCAACGGAGATTGGGGCATGGGGAGAGTATAACGCGCCCGCCGCCCCCGGCGAAAACGCGGGGCGGCGGGCGAAAAACCATGATGAAGCGACCTTACCGCGGGTTCTTCAAGTAGCGCGCGAAGATGCGGGACGACTCGTTCGCGCGCTCGATACAGGCTGAACGTGTTGCTTCGGCGAGAAGCAACACGCGCCCGTTACTCGAACGAACCGATGCGCTTCAGACTGCTGAAGTTCATCCAGATGAAGAACGCGCGGCCGACGATGTTCGCGTCGGGCACAAAACCCCAGTAACGGCTGTCCGCGCTGTTGTCGCGGTTGTCGCCCATCATGAAGTAATGGCCGGCCGGCACCTTGCAGATCACGCCGCGTGCGTTGTACTGGCAGTTGTCGCGATACGGATAATCTTCGGCGCCCACGATGAACGGCGGCACAGCCGGATTGTTCAGGATGTTGTTCTTGCGGCCGTTGCCGAGATCTTCCGTGAACTGCTTCGCGTAACCGATGCGCTCTTCGTCGAAGTAATCGGCTTGCGGCGTTTCAGGCACCGGCTTGCCGTTGATCGTGAGCTGCTTGTCCTGATACGCGACCACGTCGCCGGGCAGACCGATCACACGCTTGATGTAGTCGACCGACTCGTCTTTCGGATAGCGGAACACCACCACGTCGCCGCGCTCGAGGCCGCGGCCCTGCGTGATCTTCGTGTTGGTGATCGGCAGACGGATGCCGTAGTCGAACTTGTTCACGAGGATGAAGTCGCCCACCAGCAGCGTCGGCACCATCGAGCCCGACGGAATCTTGAACGGCTCCACGACGAACGAGCGCACGAGGAACACGATCAGGATCACAGGGAAGAAACTCGCCGTGTATTCGAGCCACCACGGCTGGCGCAGCTTTTCGTTACGCAGGTTCTGACGCGTTTGCGGCGCGTTCTCGTCGGCGAAACGCTCGCCCACACGCTCCTGCTGACGATCGAATTCCGCCACGGCCGCATCGGCGGCGAGGCGCCGGCGCGGCATGAAAACCAGCTTGTCTGCAACCCACGCGATACCCGTCAAAACGACGAGCACAAAAAGGATCAGCGCAAAATTCATGTAGAGGTCCGTTGTTCTGGCTTATTTGTCTTCGACGCGGAGAATCGCAAGGAAGGCCTCCTGCGGAATTTCCACGGAACCGACCTGCTTCATCCGCTTCTTGCCTTCTTTTTGCTTTTCGAGCAGCTTCTTCTTACGCGAGATGTCGCCGCCGTAGCACTTGGCCAGCACGTTCTTGCGCAGCGCCTTGATGTTCTCGCGCGCGATGATGTGCGCGCCGATGGCCGCCTGAATCGCCACGTCGTACATCTGGCGCGGAATGATCTCGCGCATCTTCGCCGCCACTTCGCGGCCGCGATACTGCGACTGCGAACGGTGCACGATGATGGACAGCGCATCGACCTTGTCGCCGTTGATCAGCATGTCGACCTTCACGACGTCCGAGCTGCGGTATTCCTTGAACTCGTAGTCCATCGACGCGTAACCGCGCGACACCGACTTCAGACGATCGAAGAAGTCCAGCACGATTTCCGCCATCGGAATTTCGTAGGTGAGCTGCACCTGACGGCCGTGGTACTGCATGTTGACCTGGTTGCCGCGCTTCTGCGTACAGAGCGTGATGACCGAGCCCACATAGTCCTGCGGCATGTACAGGTTGACCGTGACGATCGGCTCGCGGATTTCGGCGATCCGCGACGGCTCCGGCATCTTCGCCGGATTCTCGACCTTGATCAGCGAGCCGTCGCCCTGGACCACTTCGTAGACCACGGTCGGCGCCGTGGTGATGAGGTCCATGTCGAACTCGCGCTCGAGACGCTCCTGCACGATTTCCATGTGCAGCAGACCCAGGAAGCCGCAGCGGAAGCCGAAGCCCAGCGCCTGCGACACTTCCGGCTCGTATTGCAGCGAGGCGTCGTTGAGCTTGAGCTTTTCGAGCGATTCGCGCAGCGCGTCGTACTGGTTCGCCTCGACCGGATAGAGACCCGCGAACACCTGCGGCTTCACTTCCTTGAAGCCCGGCAGCGGTTCCGGCGCGGGACGGTTCACGAGCGTGACGGTATCGCCCACCTTGGTGGCGGCGAGTTCCTTGATGCCCGCGATGATGAAGCCCACCTGCCCCGCCGACAGCGATTCCAGGTTGCGCGACTTCGGCGCGAACACGCCGACGTGCTCGACCGGATACTGCGCGCCCGTGGCCATCAGCTTGATCTTGTCCTTCGGACGCAGCGTGCCGTTGACGATACGCACGAGCATGACTACGCCGACGTAGTTGTCGAACCACGAGTCGATGATCAGCGCCTGCAGCGGTGCTTCAGGGTCGCCCTTGGGCGGCGGCACCTTGGCGATGATCGATTCGAGCACGTCTTCCACGCCGAGGCCGGTCTTCGCGCTGCAGCGCGTGGCGTCGGTCGCGTCGATGCCGATCACGTCCTCGATTTCCTCGATGGCGTTTTCGGGGTTGGCGGCGGGCAGGTCGATCTTGTTGAGCACCGGCACGACTTCCACGCCGAGCTCGATGGCCGTGTAGCAGTTGGCCACGGTCTGCGCTTCGACGCCCTGGCTCGCGTCCACCACGAGCAGCGCGCCTTCGCACGCGGACAGCGAGCGGCTGACTTCGTACGAGAAGTCGACGTGCCCCGGGGTGTCGATCAGGTTCAGGTTGTAGACCTTGCCGTCACGTGCCTTGTACGTGAGGGCCGCAGTCTGCGCCTTGATCGTGATGCCGCGCTCGCGCTCGAGATCCATCGAGTCGAGCACCTGCGCTTCCATTTCGCGGTCGGACAAGCCGCCGCACAGCTGGATGATGCGATCGGCGAGCGTCGACTTGCCATGGTCGATGTGCGCAATGATCGAGAAGTTACGAATATGATCCATTCAGTGCCGATCAAGCGAAAAAGGCGCGCCCCAACGATAGCTGGGCACGCCTCGTAAACAGATGAAAAACCGAACTATTTTAGCCGAAATAGGTGTCGGCAGGCGAACGGTGCTGAGAAGTTACGGATAGTTTATGCCGCGCGGCCCCGATCCGATGCGGACCGCAGCCTCATTGCGCGGGCGCCGAGGGCTGTGGCGCAAGTGCCGCAGCCAGTCCCAGCGTGACGCGCACGCGCGCTTCGTCGAGCCGGTAATGGCACAACTCGATGCCGTCGCAGACCAGCACCGGCACGAGTTCGTCATAGCGTGCCACCAGCGCGGGGTCGGAATCGACATCGATCAGGTCGAGCCGCGCGCCCGCCGCCGCGACCAGTGGTTCGAGCGCCACGCGCATGTCCTCGCACAGATGACACCACGCGCGGCCATACAGCACGAGGTGCGCACGCGCGCCCGGACCGTCCTGCGGGGACAACATGGACGACGTGGGCGGCGCGGCGTCCATGGGCATCGATCCTGGCGGGCGCGGCGGAGCTTACTTCTGCCCCGGATTACGCGGACGCAGCGGCACGAACTGCGTGTTGTCGCCGCGTCGCACGAGAATCGCCACCATCTTTTGCGGATCGAGGTGCGAAGTCGCGTCCTGGAACTGCTTCGCGTTGACGATATCCGTATCGCCCACGCGCAGGATGATGTCGCCCTTTTGCAGACCGGCGCGCGCGGCGGGGCCATCGACCGTATCGACGACCACGCCGCCCTTGATCTTGAGCTGGGCGAGCTGGTCGGCGGGAATGTCGGTGACCGACAGACCCAGCGCGTTCGACGGACGCGGCTTCGGCTCCGGCGCCTTCTTCTGGTCGGCCTTCGCGCCCTTGTCCGCCTGCATTTCGGCGATCGTGATCGGCAGGTCGCGCGTCGCGCCCTTACGCCAGATCGTGACGGTCGCCTTCGTGCCCGGCTTGGTGTCGCCGACCATGCGCGGCAGATCCGTCGCGGTTTCGACGTTCACGCCGTTGAACTTCTGGATGATGTCGCCCGGCTGAATGCCCGCCTTGTCGGCCGGACCGCCCGGTTCGACGCTCGACACCAGCGCGCCCTGCGCCTTCGGCAGACCGAGCGAGTCGGCCACGTCCTTCGTCACTTCGCCGATCGCCACGGCAATACGGCCGCGCGTGACCTTGCCGCTGGTCTTGAGCTGATCCGCCACGCGCATCGCCTCGTCGATCGGAATCGCGAACGAGATGCCCATGAAGCCGCCCGTGCGGCTGTAGATCTGCGAGTTGATGCCGATCACCTCGCCCTGCATGTTGATCAGCGGACCGCCCGAGTTGCCGGGATTCACGGCCACGTCGGTCTGGATGAACGGCAGGTAGTCGCCGGTATCGCGGCCCTTGGCGCTCACAATGCCCGCGGTCACGGTGTTTTCGAGGCCGAACGGCGAGCCGATCGCCACGACCCATTCGCCCACGCGCACCTTGTTCGAGTCGCCGACCGTCACGGCCGGCAGGTTGGTCGCCTGGATCTTCACGACGGCCACGTCGGTGCGGTCGTCGACGCCGATCAGCTTCGCCTTGAATTCGCGCTTGTCGGTGAGCGTGACGTAGATGCTGTCCGCGTCGTCCACCACGTGTGCGTTGGTCATGACGTAACCGTCGTTCGTCATGATGAAGCCCGAGCCCACGCCGCTGCTCTGTTCGGAGTCGTTGCCGCCGTCGGGACCGGAATCCTGATCGCCACCCTGACCGCCGCGCGGCGACTGGCTGCCGCCCTGACCGCCTTGCCCACCCTGCGGACCTTGCGGCAACGGGATGCCGAAGAAGCGGCGGAAGAATTCCGACATGTCGCCGTTATCCATGCCCGGCGGCAGACCGCCACGCTGCGACAGCGTCACGCGCGTGGTCGTGCGAATGTTGACGACGGAAGGCCCCACCTTGTCCACGAGGTCGGTGAAGTCGGGGAGATTGGCGGCAGGCGCCGCCGATGCCATGTGCGGGGCAAGCGGCAGGCACGCCGCCACCACCGCGGCCGCGAAGAATTTGCGCAGCGGGAAGATCGTCATATCGTAGTCAGCCCGTAGTCAGCCGCAGGATTTACTTGGAAGCCTTGTATTCTATGGCAGATGCGAACTGCTGCAACGTGGCCTGGGGCACTTCGCCGAGCAATGTAATCCAGTAATCGCCATCGCGCTTCACGAGCACGTGCGTTGCGCCCGTGCTGCCCGCGCCTTCCTTGCGGCTGTTGTGTTCGACCGGCTCGACGAAGATCGAGACCGCCGAAAGGCCGTCCGAGAACACGGCCTGATCGACCGGGATCGGCGGATCGTTCGCGTCGCGCGCGGCCATTGGGCGGCGCAGTTCGCGGATCTTGCGGAAACCCGGCACGTTCTGCCCGAAATTCCAGCCTTGCGCTTCCATATCGACGCTTTGCAGCGGCGGACGCACCACGGTCCAGCCCGCGAGATTGCGCATGCCGTTCGCGATCGGCGCCTTGTCGACCGGCACGCCGATACTCACCTGCGTGAACGACAGCTGCTGAAGCACCTGGCCGTTCGACGGATCGAGCATCTGCGAACGCAGCAACAGACCGGTTTTCGCGTCGGCCCACAGCTTGTAGGCGTAGCGATAGCCGTCTTTCGGATCGAGTTCGATGACCTGGCTGTCGATGCCGGCCACGCGGTCGGTGCCGAGCATCTTCGGGTCGTAGACGGACAGCACTTCGTTGCCGCTCGTGGCGAGCAGCGCCGGGAAGGCGTCCTTGTTCTGGCGTTTTTCGACGACGCAGAGCTTGCGCTCAGGCACGAACGTGTAGAGGTCGTCGTTGTGGCGCAGCATCTTGCGCGGCTTGCCGTCGAGGCTTTCGAGTTGCTCGAACTCGCCGTCGCTCTTCGTGGCGTAATGCGTGACGCGCGACGACTGCACGAAATTGCCGCGCTGATACACGAAGGTGCCGATGTAGTTCTGCTGCTGCGCAGCCTGCTGAATGCGGTCCAGCCACTGCGCCGCACTCTGGCGCGTGGCGGGGTCGACCGCGGCGGCGGCCGACGCACCCTGCGCGTGTGCGCGCGGGGCGACAGACAGAGCGGTGAACATCACGGCCGCACAGCACAGGTATGCCGGCAACCGCCCCCAGAATGTATTGTTATTCAACCGCACTGTCTGCATCAGACTCACTGGCCTTGCGTGGTAAGGGCCGCAGAGCGGATCAGCGGCATGGAATCCGACATGACCGGCTGCTGCGCGAACTGCTGGTGCGCTTCGAGATAAGCGTCGAGGCGCGCGTCGCGGATGATGTTGCCGTCCTGCACGGCCGCCGTCTGCACCGGCACCGCGTTCATCGCCACACGCTGCACGTTGTCGCCGACCGGCTGCATGGCCGCGATCTGCGAACCGCCGGCCATGCCAGCGCCACGCATTTGCGGTACGACGATCCACGTAAGCGTAGCAGCCGCAGCCGCCACGGCCAGTGACGGCACGACGCGGTGGCGCAACGCCAGAATGCGCGCGACGCGGCCGTCATGCGAAGCCGACGCAGACGACGACGCCGGCAGCGCGGCGGGCGCGAGCACGTGCGGCTCGGCCTCGAAGCGGGCCGCGAAGCCCGCCATGAACGACTGGCTCGCGGCCTGGCTCATCGCCAGGTCGTCGGAGCGCAGTGCGTCGCCGATCAGGTGATACGCCGACCAGGCCTTGCGGTCCTCGTCGTCGAATCCGGAAAAAATAGCGTTCAGATGCGCGTCGCCCGTCAATTCGCCGTCGGCGAAAGCGGACAGTTGCTCGCCGCGCGAGCCTGACACCGATTGCATCGAAACCGACCCCATGATGCTCCCCATTTCCTTACAGAGCCCCGTAGTGACACACCCACTCTAGTGAATTACGTCCGTGCCCGGCGCGAGACTGGCTTACCAGCGCTTGCCTTCCGGTGTGTCCAGCAACGGACGCAATTTTGCCGCAATGGCTTCGCGAGCGCGGAAAATTCTCGATCTGACGGTTCCGATCGGGCAACCCATCATTTCGGAAATTTCCTCGTAGCTCAAACCTTCTATTTCCCGAAGCGTAATGGCGGTGCGCAACTCTTCCGGTAAAACCGCCATGGCAGCATTGACCGTCTGGGCGATCTGCTTGCTCATCAACATCGATTCGGGCGTGTTGATATCCCTTAGTTGATCGGCGTCCGAGAAAGTTTCAGCTTCTTCAGCATCAGCTTCGGTGGAAGTGGGGGCGCGTCGTCCCTGGGTCGCAAGGTAGTTCTTCGCCGTATTGACGGCAATACGGTACAACCACGTATAGAAAGCGGATTCGCCACGAAACTGCGGCAATGCCCGGTACGCCTTGATAAAGGCGTCCTGGGCCACGTCCTCAACCTCCGCGGGATCCCGCACGAGGCGCGAGATCAGGCGGATGATCTTGCGATGGTACTTGGAGACCAGCAGTTCGAACGCGGCCTTGTCGCCTTTCTGCACGCGCTCGACCAGCACCTGGTCAATTTCTTTTTCGCTCACCTGAAAAATCCGTTAGCTCATGAAGTGGACGCGGGGGCACCATTGTAGCGTCACCGCCACGGCGCCACGTTACGCGCGTTACAGCGGTTACAGTCGTTACAGCGCTCTGGCTGACCGCACGCAGAGGCAGAACAGAAACAAATGGGGACGCCGCGGCAAACGGCAAGAGAAGGCGCGAAAAGAAAGCGCGAATGATGGTCCGATGGGCGCTGAATCCCGCTTGGCAGCGTGATCGGAGCCCTTGGTGGACCCTCGCCGTCTAGCGGCCCGCGGCGCTGCGCGCGGTCACGGCGAGCACGCGGAAAGTCTCGGCATCCACGGAATCGGCAGCGATCAGGAGCGTCTTGCGGCGCGCGCCCTCCTCCACCACCAGCGCCAGCAGCGCCGCGCCCCATTGCGAGGCGCCGATCAGGCGGCCATCCGCGAGACACGCGCCGGAACGCGCAAATGCGGCGAACCGATCCGTCCCGATTTCGATGAAAGCCGGTTGCGCGCGGCACCACGCCACGAAGCCGAGCCCGCCCGCCGCGCCCAGCGCCAATACGGCCGGCGCCGCACGCCACGCGCCGAGCCACGGCGCAAGCGCCGTCTGGAACGCTGCGCACGCAACGAGCAATCCGAGCAGCAGCGCCGCACGCATCGTCCAGGACGCGCGCACGGCAAGACGCGGCGTTGCTACGCGCCGCGCCGCAGAAATGTGAACGCGGCCGCCCGGATGAACCGGAGCGGCCGCGGAGTCGCGCGAGGCGATCATATGAGTCTCAGCCGGAGCTGGCTCAAAGGTGTATCAGGCGCCGGTCAAACGTGGCGCTTGAACACCAGCGTGCCGTTCGTGCCGCCGAACCCGAACGAGTTCTTCAGCGCGACGTCGATCTTCATGTCCCGCGCGGTGTTCGCGCAGTAGTCCAGGTCGCAGGCAGGATCCTGGTTGAAGATGTTGATCGTCGGCGGCGAGATCTGGTTGTGCACGGCGAGCACCGTGAACACCGACTCGAGACCGCCCGCGCCGCCCAGCAAGTGGCCGGTCATCGACTTCGTCGAGTTCACGACGATGTTCTTCGCGTGGTCGCCGAATGCGCGCTTGATCGCGGTGGTTTCCGCGAGGTCGCCGAGCGGCGTCGAGGTGCCGTGAGCGCTGAGCCAGTTCACTTCGTTGGCGTTCACACCCGCGTTCTTCATCGCCGCCAGCATGCAGCGGCGTGCGCCGTCGCCGTCTTCCAGCGGAGCGGTCATGTGATAAGCATCACCGCTCATGCCGTAGCCGCCGATTTCCGCGTAGATCTTCGCGCCGCGCGCCTTCGCGTGTTCGTACTCTTCGAGCACCATCACGCCGGCGCCTTCGCCCAGCACGAAACCATCGCGGTCCTTGTCCCACGGACGGCTGGCCGTCGACGGATCGTCGTTGCGCTGCGAAAGCGCACGCGCCGCCGCGAAGCCGCCGATACCGAGCGGCGAAACGGTCGATTCCGCGCCGCCCGCGATCATCACGTCGCAGTCGCCGTATTCGATCAGACGCGACGCTTCGCCGATGCAGTGCAGACCGGTCGTGCAGGCCGTCACCATCGCGAGGTTCGGGCCCTTCAGGCCGAACTTGATCGACAGATGGCCGGAGATCATGTTGATGATCGAAGCCGGCACGAAGAACGGCGAAATGCGGCGCGGGCCGCGGTTGAGCAATTCGGTTTGCGTGACTTCGATCATCGGCAGACCGCCGATACCCGAACCGACGTTCACGCCAATGCGCTCCGCGTTCGCTTCGGTGACTTCGAGGCCACTGTCCTTGAGCGCCTGCATGCCCGCAGCGATGCCGAAATGGATGAACGTATCCATATGGCGCGCTTCTTTCGCCGGCATGTAGTCTTCGACGTTGAAGTCCTTCACCTCGCCGGCAAAGCGGGTCGAGAAGTTCGTTGCGTCGAACTTCGTGATGTTGGCGATGCCGGACTTCCCGGCGACCAGATTGGCCCAGCCGTCGGCAACATTATTGCCAACAGGCGAAATCAGCCCCAGGCCTGTAACAACAACTCGACGGCGGCTCACGGTAACCCCTTTTCCATAGATGACAAAAACAAAAGCCACAGAGGCCACAGGAAATGCTCCTGTGAGCCCTGTGGCTAGTTGACCGGCAGATGCCCCGCAACGAGTGCGGCGGGCGTACGCGGTTTCACGGGCGTGCGTCCTCGCGGACCGGGCGCGCCCGGTCCGGAAACGAAAAGCGCCTTAGGCCTTGACGTTCGCGCGAGCGTAGTCGATCGCTTGCTGAACCGTCGTGATCTTCTCGGCTTCCTCATCCGGGATTTCCATGCCGAATTCGTCTTCGAGGGCCATCACGAGCTCGACGGTGTCGAGCGAGTCGGCGCCCAGATCGTTCACGAACGAAGCTTCGTTCTTGATTTCAGCTTCGGCGACGCCCAGTTGCTCGGCGACGATCTTCTTGACGCGCTGTTCGATGTTGTCCATTACCCCTCCAAGGGAAAAAAGTTAGCTCATGAATGCGAGTGCGCGCATTTTATCAGGTTTGACCTGGCAGAAAAGCGGCGCTCAAGGTTCCGGGAACGGCTATCCGCGACGGTGTCCGAACGGGTGATCTCGCCGGACGCATCAAGGCGCGGATAGTACCTGAATCCGGTTAAGACATATACATGCCGCCATTGACGTGCAGCGTCGTGCCCGTCACGTAGCCCGCCTGCGGCGACGCCAGGAAAACGACCGCGTGCGCGATGTCTTCCGGGCTGCCCAGACGGCCCAGCGGAATCTGCTGCTTGAGCGCGGCTTGCTGCTCGGCCGGCAGATCCTTGGTCATGTCGGTATCGATGAAGCCCGGCGCCACGCAGTTGACCGTGATGCCGCGGCTGCCGATTTCGCGCGCGAGCGCACGGGTCATGCCCGCGACGCCAGCCTTGGCCGCCGCGTAGTTGGCCTGCCCCGGGTTGCCCGACGAACCGACCACCGACGTGATATTGATAATACGGCCCGTGCGCGCCTTCATCATCGGGCGCAACACGGCGCGCGAGAGGCGGAACACGGCCTTCAGGTTCGTGTCGATCACCGAATCCCACTCGTCGTCTTTCATGCGCATCGCCAGGTTGTCCTGCGTGATGCCTGCATTGTTGACGAGGATCGCGAGACCGCCAAATTCCTTCACGGTGGCGTCGATGAGCGCTTCGGCCGCAGCCTGGTCGTTGACGTTGAGCACCGCGCCGCGGCCCTTCAGGCCCGCTTCCGCGAATGCCGCCGTGATCGCCTGCGCGCCGCTTTCGCTGGTCGCCGTGCCGATCACCGTCGCGCCCTGGCGCGCCAGTTCGAGCGCAATCGCCCGGCCGATGCCGCGCGAGGCGCCGGTCACGATCGCGGCCTGATTGTCGAGAGTCTTTTCCATCGTTCGAATCCGTTACTGATTGCGTTGAGTCGCCCGGTCAGGCGGATCAGCCCTTGACGAGCGCGAGCGTTTCTTCGAGCGACTTCGGATCGGCCACCGAGGCGCCGATCAGTTCGCCGTCGATACGCTTCGTGAGGCCCGCGAGCACCTTGCCCGGACCGCATTCGATCACGTGCGTGGCGCCCTGCGCGCCGATCGCCTTGACGCACTCGACCCAGCGCACCGGACCGGCGGCCTGACGCACCAGCGCGTCGCGGATCTTCGCCGGATCGGTTTCGAAGGCCACGTCGATGTTGTTCACCACCGGAATCAGCGGCGCGTTCAGCGTGACGCTCGCGAGGTAGTCGCGCAACTGGTCCGAAGCGGGCTTGAGCAGCGACGAGTGGAACGGCGCCGACACCGGCAGCGACAGCGCGCGCTTGGCGCCCTTCGCCTTGGCGATTTCGCAGGCCTTTTCGACCGCGGCCTTGTGGCCCGCGATCACGACTTGCGCCGGCGCGTTGAAATTCACGGCTTCGACCACGCCGCCGCTCGCGGCAGCGGCTTCGGTGCAGACGGCGCGCACGGTGTCGTCGTCGAGACCGAGCACGGCGGCCATGCCGCCTTCGCCCACCGGCACGGCGCTTTGCATCGCCTGCGCGCGGAAACGCACGAGCGGCACAGCGTCGCGGAACGCCAGCACGCCGGCGGCGACGAGCGCCGTGTATTCGCCGAGGCTGTGGCCCGCGACGATCGCCGGCGCCGGGCCGCCCGCCTGTTGCCACGCGCGATAGACGGCGTAGGCGGCGGTGAGCATGACCGGCTGCGTGTTAGTGGTGAGGTTGAGTTCTTCTGCCGGACCTTCGGCGATCAGCTTGCCGATGTCCTGGTTGAGCGCGTCGGAGGCTTCCTGCAGCGTTTCGCGCACGACGGCGCTATCGGCGAAGGCGTCGAGCATGCCGACGGCCTGCGAACCTTGACCCGGAAAAACGAATGCGAATTTCATGAGATCCTCAAAATTCGGTCAAAACGGAGAGGCGATGCGCTCGGATGGACCGCGACGGACCGCACGCGCGGTGCGTGCGGCCGGGTGCGGGAGCGCGAAAGCCCACTCGCGAAAGTCAGAAGCGGATGACGGAGGCGCCCCAGGTGAAGCCGCCGCCCACCCCTTCGATCAGCACGTTCTGGCCGCGCTTGATGCGGCCGTCGCGCACCGCGACGTCGAAGGCGAGCGGAATGGACGCCGCCGAGGTATTGCCGTGTTCGCCCACGGTCACGACCATGCGTTCGGCAGGCAGGCCGAGCTTGCGGCAGGTGCCCTGCATGATGCGGATATTGGCCTGGTGCGGAATCAGCCAGTCGATCTGGTCGGCGCGCAGTTGCGCCTTGTCGAGCGCTTCGATCGCGACCTTTTCGAGCACGTTGACGGCGAGCTTGAACACCGCCTGGCCGTCCATGTGCAGGAACGCGTTGCCCGCGATCACGCCGCCGTTCACGTTGCCCGGCGTGCACAGGATGTGCGCGTAGCTGCCGTCGGCGTGCAGCGCGCTCGCGAGCACGCCCGGTTCGCTCGAAGCCTGCATCACGATCGCGCCCGCGCCGTCGCCGAACAGCACGCAGGTCGTGCGGTCGTTGAAGTCGAGAATGCGCGAGAAGGTTTCCGCGCCGACCACGAGGGCCGTGCGGTGCTGGCCGCTGCGGATCAGGCTGTCGGCCACCGAAACGGCGTACGCGAAGCCCGAGCAGACGGCCTGCACGTCGAACGCCGCGCCGTGATTGCGGATGCCGAGCTTGTTCTGCAGCAGGCAGGCGGTGCTCGGAAACACGAAATCGGGCGTCGAGGTCGCGACGATGATGAGGTCGATACTTTGCGGATCGACGTCGGCCGCGGCGATGGCGCGCTGCGAAGCGGCCAGCGCGAGATCGCTGGTGGTGACGTCGGGTGCGGCGAAGTGTCGGGCGTGAATGCCGGTGCGGGCGACGATCCACTCGTCGCTCGTCTCGACGCCCTTGGCGGCGAGGCGCTCGGCCAGTTCCTGGTTGGTGACGCGCTCAGGCGGAAGGTAGCTGCCCGTGCCGAGCACGCGGGAATAAAGAGTCGATTGAGCCATTATGCCTTCGAGGATGATGCGGCGGGCGGAACTCCACCCGCGGCCAGACCGGAATCACCTGCCGACGAACCCGCCGACGGGCCTTCCGGGGCCCCTGCCACGCCGTCGTTCTGCCCGCCCGCTGCCGTTCCGGCAGCACCGGCGGCCTGTTCGAACGAACCGGCGTTTTCTTCCATGGCGTGCGCGAGGCGCTCCAGCACGCCATTTTTGACGGCATCATACCCGCGTTTGATCGCCTGCTCAAACGCGTAGGTATCGGCGGAACCGTGGCTTTTGATTACGAGGCTTTTCAAGCCCAGCAAGGCGGCGCCGTTGTACTGGCGGTGATCGACGCGCTTTTTGAAGCGCATGAGCACCGGCAGCGCGGCGATCGCCATGAGCTTCGTGAGCCACGAGCGGCCGAACTCTTCCTTGATCATGTCGTTGAGCATCTGCGCGAGGCCCTCCGACGTTTTGAGCGCGACATTACCAACGAAACCGTCGCAGACGATGACGTCGACGGTGCCCTTGTAAATGTCGTTGCCCTCCACATTGCCGCGGAAGTTCAGCGTGCTCGCGCGCAGCAGTTCGCCGGCGCGCTTGATGGTCTCGTTGCCCTTGATGACCTCTTCGCCGATGTTCAGGAGCCCGATGGTCGGACGGTCCTTCCCTTCGAGCGCGGCCACGAGCGCGTGACCCATTTCGGCGAACTGCAGCAAATGCTGCGGCTCGCAGTCGACGTTCGCGCCAAGGTCGAGCATCATCGTGTAACCGCGCGGATTGGGCAGCGCGAAGGCGATGGCCGGACGTTCGATGCCGGGCAGCGTCTTGAGCACGTAGCGAGACACGGCCATCAGCGCGCCGGTGTTGCCAGCCGAGACACAAGCCTGCGCCTCGCCCTCTTTCACGCGATTGAGCGCGACGCGCATCGACGAGTCTTTCTTCTTGCGAAGCGCGACTTCGACCGGATCGTCCATTTCGACGACCTCGGTGGCGGGAACGACGGAAAGCGCAGGGAGGTCCAGCGCCTTCAGCTTCTTGAGCTGGGCGCGGATCGCCGTCTCGAGACCGACGAGTTGCAGATGCACATCGGGATGCGAGCGGACGAAATGGACAGCGGCGGGCACCGTCACGGACGGGCCGTGGTCGCCTCCCATGCAATCTATCGTGAGCGTAACAGTCATGGAATGCGACGGATTTTCGGGCATAAAAAAGCGGCAGTTGAATGCCGCCTTTTTATGCCGTGCCGAGAAAATGTCAAGCGAACGGAATCGCCATGTGCGGCGCAACATGCAGCCCGTGAGGACCGCAGCGCCGCACGCTGGAACGATTAGTCGTTCTTGGTCTTGACGACTTTCTTGCCGCGGTAGTAGCCGTTCGGGCTGATGTGGTGACGCAGATGCACTTCACCCGTGCTCGGCTCGACAGCCAGCGGCGCGCCCGTGAGGAAATCGTGCGAGCGGTGCATGCCGCGCTTCGACGGCGACTTCTTGTTTTGTTGAACTGCCATGATGAAACTCCTGAAAATTTTCCGAATTCTAACACAGCCCGATCCGGCCGCCGCCACCCTGGGGGATGGCCGGACTCCGGGACTGGGCCCACGAATTTAACTGCGCAATACTGCACGCCACCGGCGGCTCAGCTCAATGCTTGCTGCCGGGACCGTCCTTCTTGAGCGATTCGAGCGCCGCAAACGGGTTGACGCGCTCTTCCGTCTCGATTTCCTGCTCCGGCACGTCGTCGACGGAATCCACACCGTCCGCGCCATCGGCACCCGAGGCGAGACTTTCGTGAATTTCCGGACAGACTTCGTGCTTCGGCACGAGCGGCAGCGAGAGCAACAACTCCTCTTCGATCAAGTCGACGAGATCGAACTGGCGTGAGCCTACGATCACTTCGACTTCATCGTCGTCGAGCGGGAACTCGTCCGCCTCCTCTTCCGTCTGGACGATACGGAAGATCGCATCTGCATCGAATGCCTGCTCATAGGGAGCGAGGCAACGCTGGCACGTGAGCCACCCACTGCCGTGGACCGCGAGCCGCAGATAAGGTTGCGGCCCTTCAGTGCCGTCGTCCTGCAATTCCTGCTGCGTGAAGCCGGCGGCTTGCCACGTGAACGCGCTGTCGCGATCGGGCGCCTCGGCCGGGACTTCGTTGAGCATGCGCGGGAGCTGAGACAGGCGCACCACGCCTGCAGCTTCGCGACCGCTACGCGCGAATTCGAAGATATCGAGGTCGCGTGGATTGAGCGCGCCGCTCTTGCTCGATTCCGCGCCGGCAGGCTTACCAGATTGTTCGGTCATGTGCGCTCTCCTGCTTCAGACATGCGACCTGCAAGCGATGCAAAGAAGCAGACGCTGCCGGCCTGCGTATTTCAATTTCAAATATTCTTGTGCCCGGTACAGCCCCAAGGGCTCTGGTGCTCGATCTGCACTGCACCTGCGCTACTGCGCCGCTGCTGATTTGCGCCGCGCGGAAAAGACCCACACGCAGACGTACAGATAAGAGCGTACCGATGAAAAGCCCAAAATCATAACGTCTTTATCTTTGTGAGTCAAACAGTTAGGCTCACGTCCGCAAGCCTCTGTGCGGCCAGCGTTTTTCGACGGCGAGCGGTCATCCGCCCCTCGTTTTTCAGCCGACCCGCGCAAGCCGCCACCCTTTTTGAATTGCCGACGACCGATCATGCAGCCACCTTCCTCGCCCGCGCCGCAGACGGGCCGCCCCTCGGGCCGCCCCGCGCTGATCCTCGCCTCCAGCTCGCGCTACCGCCGCGAGCTGCTCGAACGCCTGCGCATTCCGTTCGACACCGCCGTGCCCGATCTGGACGAAACGCCGCAGCCCGGCGAAACGCCCGAAGCGACCGCGCTGCGCCTCGCCGAAGCCAAGGCGCGCGCCGTGGCCGCCGCCCTGCCCGCGACCACGGGCCGCGCGCTTGTGATCGGCTCCGATCAGGTGGCGACGTTCGACGGCCGCCAGATCGGCAAGCCCGGCACGCATGAGCGCGCGCTCGACCAGTTGCGCAGCATGCGCGGCCGCGAAGTGTTGTTCCATAGTGCGCTCAGTCTGCTCGATACCGCTACTGGCCAAACGGATAGCGTCGATATCGTGACGAAGGTGCGCTTTCGCGACCTGCCGGACGCCGCGCTCGACGCCTATCTGCGCGCCGAACAGCCCTACGACTGCGCAGGCAGCGCCAAATCCGAAGGCCTCGGCATCGCGCTGCTCGAAGCCATTGAATCCGACGATCCCACCGCCCTGATCGGCCTGCCGCTCATCGCGCTCACGCGCATGCTGCTGGCCGCGGGCTATCCGCTGCTGGAGACTCACGCATGACCGCGCAAGGCACCTCGAAGGGCACGCTGTATCTGATCCCCAACACGCTCGGCGACGGCGACGAAGCCGCGCTCGCCTACGTGCTGCCCGCACCCGTGCGCGAGCGCGCCGGCACGCTCGCGAGCTACATCGGCGAAAACGCCAAGAGCACGCGCGCGTTCCTGAAGCGCGTCGGCACCACGCGGCCGATCCAGGAAATCGAGATTCGCGAACTGAACGTGAACACGCCCGCGGGCGAAGTCGACAAGCTGCTCGCGCCGCTGCTGAAAGGCATCGACACGGGGCTCGTGTCCGAAGCGGGCGTGCCCGCCGTGGCCGATCCGGGCGCGCTGCTGGTGCGCCGCGCGCACGAACGCGGCATCAAGGTCGTGCCGCTGGTCGGCCCGAGCTCGATCCTGCTCGCGCTGATGGCGTCCGGGCTGAACGGCCAGAGCTTCGCGTTCCACGGCTATCTGCCGGTGGACGCCAACGAGCGCATCAAGAAGCTGCGCGAACTCGAACAGACCTCGCGCAAGGCGAAGCAGACGCAGATCTTCATCGAGACGCCCTATCGCAACAAGACGCTGCTCGACGCGCTGGTCGCGACCTGCGCGCCCTCCACGCTCGTGTGCGTGGCCGCCGACCTCACGCTCCCGACCGAGACGATCCTCAGCCGCACGATCTCCGACTGGAAAAAGCCGCCGACGCCCGATCTGCACAAGCGGCCCGCGATTTTTCTGATGCTGGCGAACTGATCCGGGCGCGTTCTCACGACATAGCGCCATAGCGCCCCAAAAGAAAACGGCCGCTGCGCAATCGCCAGCGGCCGTTTTTTGCGAACTGCGCCGAGCGCTTAGCGCAAGGACATCTTCGCGCCCGAAATCAGCGACTGCATCGCCGACGAGCCGACGCTCGCGCCAAAGCGCTTCGCCACGCGGTCGGAAATGCTCTGCTTGACCGTGTAGTCGACCACGTCGGGCGCCTTGATCACCTCGCGCGCCACGTAGTCGGTGTCGCCGTAACCGTCCGCGAGACCGAGCTCGACGCTCTTCTGGCCGGTCCAGAACAGGCCCGAGAAGATATCCGGCGTGTCTTTCAGACGCGAACCGCGCCCGGCCTTCACGGCGTCGATGAACTGCTGGTGGATCTGGTCGAGCATCGCCTGCGCGTGCGCGTCCATCTTCGGCGTATCCGGCGAGAACGGATCGAAAAAGCCCTTGTTCTCGCCCGAAGTGCGCAGACGGCGTTCGACGCCGAGCTTGTCCATCAGGCCCGTGAAGCCAAAGCCGTCCATCAGCACGCCGATCGAGCCGACGATGCTCGCCTTGTTCACGTAGATCTTGTCGGCGGCCGCCGCGACGTAATAACCGCCCGATGCGCACATGTCGCCGACCACCACGTAAAGCGGAATAGCCGGATATTTGGCGCGCAAACGGTGGATTTCGTCGTTGATGATGCCCGCCTGCACGGGCGAGCCGCCGGGGCTGTCGATGTGCAGGATCACGCCGGCCGTGCCGTCGTCGTCGAAGGCGCTGTCGAGCGCGTTGTTGATATCTTCGGCGTTCGCGGCGGTATCGGACGAGATCTCGCCGTCCAGCGAAACGAGCGCGGTGTGCTTGCCGCCGCCCTCCACGCGCGCGCCCGAGAAGTCGAGCAGTGCCCAGGCGATCAGCAGGAAGACCGCCAGAAACGCGAAGCGGAAGAAGATTTTCCAGCGCCGCGCCGCGCGCTGCTCCACGATCGCCGCCATGGCGATGCGTTCGAGCGCGTCACGCTCCCAGCCGGTCTTGCCGGCTTCGGATTTGCCGGAGTGCATCGGGCGCTCCGGCTCGTTCTGATCAGGGGTCGGATTATCTGACATGCGTGCGGTGAGAATCAGCGAAAGAGAATCAGCGAAGGATCACAAAGGGGTCGGACTCAGATCGGCGTCCGGCAGCCAGAATACCGCACGGCCTTCGGGCGTGTCGCGTTCCTCGACGCGAACCGGGCGCAGCCGCCCGCCACGGCACGGCCCACCGACGCACTTGCCCGTCTCGGGTTCGTAGATCGCGCCGTGCGTGGCGCACATCAGATAGAGCCCCGACGACTCGAAAAACTGCCCTTCGACCCAGTCGAGCTCCATCGGCACGTGCGCGCAGCGGTTCAGATAGCCGTAGACCTCGCCGCCGAAGCGCACGAAGAACACCACGGCCGGACCGCCCGCGTAGGTCGCGTCGAGGCGCTTGCCGGCGCCGCCGTCAGCGAGTTCACCGGCCGCGCAGACGCGGACCGCCGCGAGCCCCGCCTCGTTCGCAGGCACGCTCATGCGTGCTCCCTCAGCCACGCCGCGAGCGCCGGCACATCGGCGGCGATGTATTGGGGCGCGAGCGCTTCGAGCGAGGTCGACGCGTGCGCGCCATACGCCACGCCCACGCCCGCCGCGCCGGCGTTGGCCGCCATCTGCAGGTCGTGCGTCGTGTCGCCGATCATGACCGTGCGGCCGAGATCCTGCCCCAATTCGCGCGTCAGTTCCTGAAGCATGGCCGGATGCGGCTTCGAGAACGTTTCGTCGGCGCAGCGCGTGCCGTCGAACAGGCTCGTGAGGCGCGCCTCGGCGAGCGCGCGGTTCAGGCCCACGCGGCTCTTGCCGGTGGCCACCGCGAGCAGATAGCCGGTGTCGCGCAGCTCCGTGAGCATCTCGCGCACACCCGCGAACAGCTCCGTCTCCTGATCCTTGAGCAGATAGTGCACGCGATACCGCTCCACGAGGCGCGGATAGTCGGCGGGCGCCAGCGTGGGCGCGGCGATCTGCAACGCCTCGCGCAGGCCGAGGCCGATCACGTAGCTGGCCGCCTCGTCGCCGGGCACGGGCAAGCCGAGGTCGCGGCAGGCCGCCTGGATGCTGCGCGTAATGTGGGCCGTCGAATCCATCAACGTGCCGTCCCAGTCGAACACAATCAGGTCAAATTGCTGTCGAGCCATACGGTCCTTCTCCAAACACTGTTGTTTTTTCGTCCGGCTTTTTCTCCGGCTTCGTTCCGCTTCCGGGTGGCGCGGCTTCGCGCCCCCGCGTCATTCCGGCTGCGCGGCGGCCTGGCTCTCGCCGTCCGCGCCTTCGCGCTGCGCGCGCAGTCCGTCGACGAAACTGCGCAGCTCCGGCGGCAGCGGCGCTTCGAACTGCAGCGTCTCGCCCGTGATCGGATGCGCGAGCTTGAGCCGGTGCGCATGCAGGAACATGCGCTTGAGGCCCGGCTTCGCGCCGGTGCGCGCCAGCGCCTTGTTGAGCGCGAAGTCGCCGTACTTGGCGTCGCCGAGGATCGGCAGGCCCAGATGCGCGAGATGCACGCGGATCTGATGCGTGCGGCCGGTCTTCAGTTCCGCCTCGAGCAGCGCGTAGTGCGGCCAGCGCTCGACCAGATTGAAAACCGTGTGCGACGGCATGCCGTCGGCCTGCACGCGCACGCGGCGCTCGCCTTCCGGGGTCAGATACTTGTGCAGCGGCTCCTTGACCGCGCGACGGCGGCCCCAGTCGCTCGCCCAGTCGCCGTGGACGCAGGCGTAGTAACGCTTGTCGGTCTTGTTGTCGCGCATCTGCTCGTGCAGGCCGACCAGCGCCGCGCGCTTCTTGGCTAGCATCAGCACGCCGGACGTTTCCCGGTCGAGCCGGTGCACGAGTTCGAGAAACTTGCTGTGCGGGCGCGCCTCGCGCAACTGTTCGATCACGCCGAACGCCACGCCGCTGCCGCCGTGCACGGCGACGCCCGCCGGCTTGTCGATGACGAGCATGGCGTCGTCCTCGAACAGGATCGGGAACTGGCCGGGCGGCACGGGCGCCGACGCCTGCGCCGGTTTTTCGGCGATGCGGATGGGCGGCACGCGCACGAGATCGCCGAGTTCGAGCCGGTACTGCGCATCGACCCGGCCCTTATTCACGCGCACTTCCCCGCTGCGCAAAATGCGATAGATGTGGCTTTTCGGCACGCCTTTGCAGACGCGCAAAAGAAAATTATCGATCCGCTGACCCGCGGCGCCATCGTCGATTTCGACGATCGAAACCTGGTCGGCTGCGACCTGATTCTGGGATGTTTTGCCTAACCCTTTCATTCTGAATATAATTTGCCCAGCGCTGACGCGACGGTAGGCCAAACGGCCTAAAAGTTCCAGAACCATCCGATGGATACCCAAGGAGGTTCGACCGGACCTGAACCGCGCTGCACGCGCAGGCAGCAAGCGATAAACGGTTATTTTACTTGCGCCCGGGGCGGGTTGCTCACCCCGAAAGAAGAGATGCAACGAGTTGCACGCACGGAAATCCGCACGGCAGGGACGGCGCCCACAGGCACGTTCGGTCGGCGCGGCCTCCGACGGTAACGGAACATTGGTATAAAGAATTCATCCGTGGCGCGGCGCCGCGTGGTCGAAGTGACCGCGACGCCACGCCACGGTGGCGAAAATACGGCGAGCGCCCGAAGCGTCCCGGCAATGTGCGGGACATGGCGACGTCAAAGGTGGCGAGACACCCCGAGGGGGAAGACGGGCGTTCCTGAAGGCTTCCCATACGCGGTCCTGCTTTGATATCCAGGCCGCGAAGCTGATCCAGCCGCAAGCGCGCGCGGTTCGCCGCTGCGGTTTGTCTTCTGTTGCGATCGTGCAAGGCGCAGTTTGCCGCCGCCGCGCGCAGCAGTCGGATCGGAAGCGCAGGAAATCCGTGCCGTCGCACTTCCACGGCATGTCTGGCCGCTTGTTGAAGACGTATTTCGCATGTGCCCACGCGGCCCGTCCATGGCAACACAACGCCGGACCGGGCCCACACAAGGCAATTCTCCTCCCCAACGTTCCTGCTCCAGCGTGCTTGTGACAACACAATAAGGCGCGGCTTGCCGCTGCCGGCTTGCATTCTGCCCGTCGAAGCGTCGGGCGCCCGCAAGCCGCGCGCAAAGCCGCACTGGAGCCGTTCAATGAAACGCATGCTGTTTAATGCGACACAGCAGGAAGAACTGCGCGTCGCCATCGTCGATGGACAGAAGCTCATCGACATCGACATCGAAACCGCCGGGCGCGAACAGCGCAAAGGCAACATCTACAAGGGCATCGTGACCCGCATCGAGCCCTCGCTCGAAGCGTGTTTCGTGAACTACGGCGAAGACCGCCACGGCTTCCTGCCGTTCAAGGAAGTCGCCCGCCAGTACTTCCGCGACGGCGTGGACATGCGCGGTGCGCGCATCCAGGACGCCCTCAAGGAAGGCCAGGAACTGATCGTCCAGGTCGAGAAGGAAGAGCGCGGCAACAAGGGCGCGGCCCTGACCACGTTCATCTCGCTCGCCGGCCGCTATCTGGTCCTCATGCCGAACAACCCGCGCGGCGGCGGCGTCTCGCGCCGTATCGAGGGCGACGACCGTCAGGAACTGCGCGAAACCATGGCGCAGCTGCAACTGCCGGAAGGCATGAGCATCATCGCGCGCACGGCCGGCATCGGCCGCTCCGCCGAAGAACTCCAGTGGGACCTGAACTACCTGCTGCAACTGTGGCGCGCCATCGAAGCGGCGTCGCAGGCGGGCACGACCGGTCAGCCCATGCTGATCTATCTGGAGTCGAGCCTCGTGATCCGCGCGATCCGCGACTACTTCCAGCCCGACATCGGCGAAATCCTCATCGACACCACGGAAATCTATGACCAGGCGCGCGCCTTCATGGATATCGTGATGCCGGACAATGTCAGCAAGGTGAAGCGGTATCACGACGACGTGCCGCTTTTCTCGCGCTTCCAGATCGAACACCAGATCGAAACGGCGTACTCGCGCACGGTGCCGCTGCCCTCGGGCGGCGCGATCGTGATCGACCACACCGAAGCGCTGGTCGCCATCGACGTGAACTCGGCCCGCGCCACCAAGGGCGCCGACATCGAGGAAACCGCCGCGCGCACCAACCTCGAAGCCGCCGACGAAGTCGCGCGCCAGCTGCGTCTGCGCGACCTGGGCGGCCTGATCGTGATCGACTTCATCGACATGGAGTCGGCCAAGAGCCAGCGCGAAGTCGAGCAACGCCTGAAAGACGCGCTGCGCCACGACCGCGCACGCGTGCAGATGGGCAAGATCTCGCGCTTCGGCCTGATGGAGCTGTCGCGCCAGCGTCTGCGCCCGGCCCTCTCGGAAGGCAGCCACGTCACCTGCCCGCGCTGTAACGGCACGGGTCATATCCGCGATACGGAATCGTCGGCGCTTCAGGTCCTGCGCATCATCCAGGAAGAAGCGATGAAGGAAAACACCGCGGCGATCCACTGCCAGGTGCCGGTCGAAGTGACCGCCTTCCTGCTGAACGAAAAACGTTCGGAAATCAACAAGATCGAGTCGCGCTTCAAGGTCGGCGTCGTGCTGATCCCGAACAAGCACCTCGAAACGCCGCACTACAAGCTCGAGCGTCTGCGTCACGACGATACGCGTCTGGACGACCCGCGCGCCTCGTGGAAGCTGGCCGAGGAAGCGGCTCGCGAGCTCGAATCGGAAACCGGCTACAGCAAGCGCAACGCCGAAGCCAAGCCGAAGCAGGAAGCCGCGGTCAAGGGCATCACGCCGGACCGTCCGGCGCCGTCCGCACCCGTGAAGACGGTGGAAGCCATTCCGGCGGTCGCGCCCGTTGCGGCCGCAGCGGCCGGTGGCGGGTTCTTCGGCTTCATCAAGCGCCTGTTCGGCGGCGCACCGGCTGCGGCTCCCGCACCGGCGCCGGCCCAGACGCAGGAAAAGGCCGCACGTCCGGCACGCGAAGGCCGTCCTGAGCGTGGCGACAAGGCCGCTTCGGGCGATCGCAACCGTAACCGCCGCACCGGCGGCCGCGACGCGGCAGGCCGTGGCGAAGGCACGAGCGGCACGCGCGGTGGTCAGACGTCGGGCCGTCGCGAGGAACGCGAACCGCGCGAACAACGCGAAGGCCGCGAGCCGCGTGAGGCACGCGAAGCCCGTGAGCCGCGTGAACAACGCGAGCCGCGCGAGGCACGCGAAGGCCGTGGCAATCGTGAGCCGCGTGAGCCGCGTGAAGCACGCGAACCGCGCGAGGCACGTGAGCCGCGCGAACAACGTGAACCGCGCGAACAACGTGAACCGCGCGAACAACGTGAACCGCGCGAGCAACGCGAACCGCGTGAAGCCCGTGGCGAGCGCATCGAACGCGTCGAACGTGGTCAGGACCGCAGCGAATCCGGCGAAACGCCGGCACGCGGCGAGCGCCGTGAACGCGGCGAGCGTGGCGAACGCCGCCGCTCGCAGCAGAACGAAGCCGCCGAGGCGCAGGAAGCCCGTCTCGACGCCGCAGGTGCAGGCGCTGACAGCGAAACCGCAGAAGCCGCTCAAGCCGCACTCACCGACGGCGTGAGCCAGTCGGGTGCCGACGAAGATGGCGCATCGCCGCAAGGTGAAGAGCGCCGCCGCCGTCGTCGCGGCCGCCGTGGCGGTCGTCGCGAGCGCGATGCGGATGGCTCGGTAGCGAACGAAGGCGCGTCGGAAGACGGTGCATCGGGCGAAGAAGGCGTTGATGCAGGTTTCGACGCTCCGGTCGCCGAACAGGCTACCGTCGAGTCGATCAAGACGGAAACGACGGTGCAGACCGTGACGACGGAAGCGTCGGTCGTGACCGCCCTGCCGGTCGCCGCTGCGGCTGCCGCTGCTGTCGAAGCTGTCGAAACGAAGGCCGTGGAAGCCGCACAGGAAGCGCCGCAAGCCGCTCCCGCGCCGGTTGAAACCGTCGCGCCGGCAGCCGTGGAAACGACCGCACCGGTCGCGCCCGCAGCGCCTGTCGAGCACGTCGCTCCCGTTGCTCCGATCGCTCCGGTCGCCGTCGAACCCGCAGCACCGGCCGCGCCGGTTGAAGCGCCGGCTCCGGTCGTCGTGGCCGCTCCGGCAGAAACGCCGGTTCAGGCACCGGCCGTCGCCGCCGAGGTCCCGGCACCGCGTGAAGACCGCGTCGAAGCGCCGACGTCCGAGGAAATTGCGCCGGCTGCGGCCGTTGCACAGCCCGAACCGGTCGAAACGCGCGTTGCGCCGGTCGAAGCCGCACCGGCAGCCGTGACGCCGGTTCAGGCCCCCGTCGAAGCGCCGGTTCAGGCCGCGCCGGTCGAAACCGCGCCGGTCGCCGAGCCCGTTGCTCAGCGTCCGGTTCAGGTGACGACGGCCAGCGCCGCCGCGACCGGATCGCTCGACACGATGCTGGCCAGCGCCGGCCTCGTCTGGGTGAACACCGACGCCGACAAGCTGCGCGCCTCGCAAGACGCCGCCGCGCAAGTGACCAAGCCCGCGCGCGCGCCGCGCGAGCGCAAGGCGCTGCCGCCGGTCGACAGCACGCCGATGCAGCAAGTGGAAACCGGCCGCCAGCAGTAAGGCGGCGAGCGGCGCCAGGCGGATCGCACGAGTTTCTCGCAAGATCCGCCCGGCCCGCTCCACACTCCTCTCTGCACGGCTATCGCAGTGCAGCAAAAAGCCCGCCACATATCGGCGGGCTTTTTTTTGATATATCAGCGTTCTCCCTCGTCCATGCGCAAAGTGCGCTTCGGCTAAAATCGAACTATCGCGAGTGCGAAATCAGCGAGTTCGAAACCAACATGTCCCGACGCATCATCCCCGTAGCCGACGCCCGATCGCTGCCGCCCCGGCTGGCAGCGGACGCCGTGCGCGCGCCGACGGGCGAGGTGGTCGACGCGCTGGCGCGGCCGCTGCGCGACCTGCGCATCTCGGTGACGGACCGCTGCAACTTCCGCTGCGTCTACTGCATGCCGCGCGCGGTGTTCGACAAGGACTACCCGTTCCTGCCGCACTCGGCCCTGCTCACGCTCGAGGAAATCGAACGCCTGGCGCGGCTATTCGTCGCGCAGGGCGTCACCAAGATTCGTCTCACGGGCGGCGAGCCGCTGCTGCGCAAGAACATCGAATTCCTGATCGAGCGGCTCGCGGCGCTGCGCACGGTCGACGGCACGCCGCTCGACCTCACGCTCACCACCAACGGCTCGCTGCTGGCCCGCAAGGCGCGCGCGCTGCGCGACGCGGGTCTCACGCGCGTGACCGTGAGTCTCGACGCGCTCGACGACACCTTGTTTCGCCGCATGAACGACGCCGACTTCTCGGTCGCCGACGTGCTGGGCGGCATCGAGGCCGCGCAGGCGGTCGGGCTCGCGCCGATCAAGGTGAACATGGTCGTCAAGCGCGGCACCAACGACAGCGAAATCGTCCCGCTCGCGCGCCACTTCCGCGGCTCGGGCGTGACGCTGCGCTTCATCGAATACATGGACGTCGGCGCCACGAACGGCTGGAACATGGCCGAAGTGCTGCCGTCCGCCGACGTGGTCGCGCGCATTGCCGAACACTTCCCGCTCGTGCCGCTCGACGCGCACAGCGCCGCCGAAACCGCCCAGCGCTGGGGTTACGCCGACGGCGCGGGCGAGATCGGCACGATCTCCAGCGTCACGCGCGCGTTCTGCGGCGACTGCACGCGCGCGCGCCTCTCGACCGAAGGCAAGCTGTACCTGTGCCTGTTCGCGTCGATGGGCTACGACCTGCGCGCGTTGTTGCGCAGCGACGCGAGCGATATCGGCATTGCCGCGGCGATCGCCCAGGTCTGGCGGCAGCGCGGCGACCGCTACTCGCAACTGCGCGGCAGCGCCGACGCCCCCGCACCCAGCGAAGAACGCCGCATTGAAATGTCCTACATCGGCGGCTGAGCCGCGCATGAACGCTCCCCTTCCCGCTTCGTCGATCACCGGCCTCGTGCTCGCGGGCGGCCGCGGCCAGCGCATGGGCGGCGCCGACAAAGGCCTGCAGATGCTGCACGGCCAGCCGCTCGCCGCACACGTGCTCGCGCGCCTCGCGCCGCAAGTCGGCACGCTGATGATCAGCGCCAATCGCAACCGCAATACTTACGCCGAACTGGGCGCGCCGTGGCAGGCGCGCGTGATCGCCGATACGCTCGCCGATTTTCCGGGTCCGCTCGCGGGTTTGCTCGCGGGACTGCGCGCCGTGTCGCAAAACGCGGTGGACACTGAAGCCACGACCGAATGGCTGCTGAGCGCGCCGTGCGATTCGCCGTGGCTGCCCGCCGACCTCGCCGTGCGTCTCGCCGATGCCGCGCGTGCGCAAGGCGTGCCGATCGCCACCGCGACCACGACCGACGCGGCGGGCGAAGTCTCGCTGCATCCCGTCTTCGCGCTCGTGCACGTCTCGCTCGCCGACGACCTCGCGGCCTTTCTGGAGGCGGGCGAGCGCAAGGTGCGTGCGTGGTACGCGCGCCACAGGGCGGCCGAAGTCGCCTTTGCCGACGAGCGTGCGTTTTACAATATCAATTCCTTTCAGGAACTCGCCGACCTCGACCGTGCCTGACGTGCGCAACCGGACATCCGCCGCGCGCCGCCAGCCGCCGGCCCACCTGGCCCGCCTCCCAGGACGATCGCCGCACCCATTGTGCGGATGCGACGCTTCTCCACTCGATGACCACGCTTAACACTTTCTCCGGTAGCGCCGCGAGCCTCAGCCAGTTCGATCCTCAAGCCTTGCCCGTCAGCGCCGCTCAAGCCATCGTGCTGCAGTGGGTGACGCCGCTGGCCGGGAGCGAACGCGTGCCGCTGCGCGAAGCGCTCGCGCGCGTGCTGGCCGTGGACGTGGTCTCGCCGATCGACGTGCCCGCGCACGACAACTCGGCGATGGACGGTTACGCGTTCGACAGCGCGGCGCTCACGGAGTCCGCACAAGACGGCGCGCTCACACTGACGATCGCCGGCAAGGCGTTCGCGGGCCATCCCTACCTGGGCGACGTGGCGCGCGGCGCATGCGTGCGCATCATGACCGGCGCGCCGATGCCCGCCGGCTGCGACACCGTCGTGCCACAGGAACGCGTGCAGCTCGACCAGTCCGGTGAATCCGCGTCGATCCGCTTCAGCGTGCGCGACAGCGCACCCGGCGCGAACCGCCGCCGCCGGGGCGAAGACCTCGCGCGTGGCGGCGTGGCGCTGCGCGCGGGCCGCGAGCTGCGCGCCTCCGACATCGGCTTGCTCGCCTCGCTGGGTCTCGTCGAAGTCGAAGTGAAACGACGCCTGCGCGTGGCCTTCTTTTCGACCGGCGACGAACTGCGCTCGCCCGGCGAGCCGCTCGATGCCGGCTGCATCTACGACAGCAACCGCTACACGCTCGGCGCGATGCTGCGCCGCCTGAATGTCGAGGCCATCGATCTCGGCATGGTGCGCGACGAGCCCGACGCGCTCGCCGCCACGCTCAAGCAGGCCGCCGCGAGCGCCGACGTCGTGCTCACCTCGGGCGGCGTCTCGGTCGGCGAAGCCGATTTCACGCGCACCCAACTGCAAACGCTCGGCGACGTCACGTTCTGGGGCCTCGCCATGCGCCCCGGCCGCCCGCTCGCGTTCGGCCGCATCTGGTCCGGCGGCCATCCAGGCGCGGGTCGCCCGGCGCTGCTGTTCGGCCTGCCCGGCAACCCGGTCGCGACCATGGTCAGCTTCTACCAGATCGTGCGCCCCGCCCTGATCGCCATGTCGGGCGCGACGCCGCAGCCCGTGCCGCTGATTCCCGCGCGCTGCGAAGCGCCGATCAAAAAGCGCGCCGGCCGCACCGAATTCCAGCGCGGCGTCGCCGAACGCGACGCGCGCGGCCAGTGGCGCGTCACGCCCACCGGCTCGCAAAGCTCCGGCGCGCTCAGCACGATGAGCGAAGCCAACTGCTTCATCGTGCTCGCGCACGAATCCGCCGATCTCGACGCCGGCGACGCCGTCGACGTCATGCTCTTTGACGGGCTCGTCTAGCGCGCGCGCCCCACTCCAGCCATCCTGTACACGCTACGTCCATTCGACCTACGGACCGACTTCCATGAAAAAACAGATCTCGTTCATCGCCGCGGGGCAAACCGCCAAAGCGCTCATCCTCGTCTACCTCACGTTCAGCGTGCCGATCGTGCTGCTCGTCGCGGTGGTCGCCTTCTTCCGCTACGGCACCTTCGAACTCGGCACCGTGTTCAGCGCGCTGATCCTCAATGCGATCGTCGGCTTCGTGCTGCTGTGGATCGCCTGTCATCTCTACAACTGGGTGGCTTCGCGCTTCGGCGGCATCGAGATCCATCTCTCCGACGTACCCGAGGAAGCGTAATGGCGGCCACGATCCGCGCGGCCACGGCCAGCGACGCGAGCGCCATGCACGCGCTCATGTACCAGCTCGCGGAATTCGAGAAGCTCACGCACCTGTTCACCGGCACGCCGGAACTGCTGGCCGACGCGCTGTTCGGCGCACATCCGGCCGCCGAAGCCCTGGTCGCCGACGACGCCGGCAAGATCGTCGGCTACGCGCTGTTCTTCCACAACTATTCGACGTTTCTGGGCCGCCGCGGTCTCTATCTCGAAGACCTCTATATCGAGCCGACGCAGCGCGGCACGGGTCTGGGCACCGCGATGCTGCGCAAGCTCGCGGCCATCGCCGTGGAGCGCCAGTGCGCGCGCTTCGAGTGGAGCGTGCTCGACTGGAACGAGCCGGCCATCCGCTTCTACGAGAAGATGGGCGCGACGGTCTTCCCCGACTGGCGCGTGGTGCGCGTGACGGGCGACGCGCTCGACAAGCTCGCCGTGCCAGGCTGAAGCACGCGTCTCACGACGCAAGTCACATAAAAAACGGGCCGTCCGCAACGCTGCGGACGGCCCGTTTTTCATAGGGGCGCAGGAATACCGCGGGCTCTACTCTTCCACGCCAGGCAGCGCGTCGCCGAGCAGATTCGACGCCTCTTCGCCCGGCAAGGCCTCCACGTCGCGCAGCTTGCGATTCATTGCGCGCGTGCGCACTTCGGCGGCCTCGATCGAGCGCGTGACCGTTTCCAGTTGCGTCTTCGTGCGCGCGAGCACGTCGCCGAACTTGCCGAACTCGGTCTTCACCGCGCCCAGCACCTGCCACACCTCGCTCGACCGTTGCTCGATAGCGAGCGTGCGAAAGCCCATCTGCAGACTGTTGAGCAGCGCCGTGAGCGTGGTCGGCCCGGCGACAGTCACGCGGAAGTCGCGCTGCAGCACATCGGTCAAACCGGGGCGACGCAGGATTTCCGCGTACAGCCCTTCGGTCGGCAAAAACAGCAGCGCGAAGTCGGTCGTGTGCGGCGGCGCAACGTATTTCTCGGCGATGGTGCGAGCCTCGGCGCGCACGCGCGTTTCGAGCGCGCGCCCCGCTTCCTCGATGCCCGCGAGATCGGCGCGCTCCTGGGCGTCGATGAGGCGCTCGTAGTCCTCGCGCGGAAACTTCGCGTCGACGGGCAGCCAGACCGGCGCGCTGTCCGGCGCACCCGGCTTGATGCCCTTGCCCGGCAGACGGATCGCAAACTCCACGCGCTCGTTGCTGCCCGGCACGGTCGCCACGTTCTTCGCGAACTGGTCGGGCGTGAGCATCTGCTCCAGGAGCGCTTCGAGCTGCACCTCGCCCCACGTGCCGCGCGTTTTCACGTTCGTGAGCACCTTCTTCAGATCGCCCACGCCCGCAGCCAGCGTCTGCATTTCGCCGAGGCCGCGATGCACCTGCTCCAGCCGGTCCGAGACCAGCTTGAACGATTCGCCGAGACGCTGTTCGAGCGTGGCGTGCAGCTTTTCGTCGACGGTGCGGCGCATTTCTTCGAGCTTCGCCGCATTGTTCGCCTCGATGTCCTTGAGACGCTGTTCGAGCGTCGCGCGCACTTCGGCGAAACGCCGGTCGTTCGCTTCAGTCAGTTGCGCGAGCTGCTGACCGAGCACGGTGCCGAAGTGCCGCAGCGCCGTGGACTGCTCCTCGCGCGCCTGCTGCGCCTGCACGTGCAGACTCTGGCGCACGGCGTCGAGCTGCTGGGCGTTGCTCTCGGTGAGCTTGACGAGCTGCTGCGCGAAGCCGTCGATCTGGCCGTTCTGCACGGTCGCGATGCTCGTGAGATGCGCCGCGAGCGCCTGTTGCACCTGCGCGAAACCACCACCGAATTCGCTGCGCGAAGCCTGCGCCGTGCGCGCGATCTCATTGCGCAACTCGCGCTCGATGCGTTCGGCCGCGCGCGCCTGCGTGTCGGTCGATGCCGCGAGACGGTCGCTCAGTTGATCGAGCGCGTCGAGCGCGGCTTCGTCGTGTGCGCCGCCACGCGCGCGCAGCAGCACGATCACGGCGAACGCAAGCGCCACCGCCAGCACGACGAGCGCCGCCAACGCCAGCGCCATCAACGACTCAGCACTCATGCGCGCGCTTTCCCGATCACGGCCGGATTGATCGCATTGGGCGGCTGGCCCGCTCGCGGGCCTTGACCCAGACCGGCGATCAGATTGTCGGCGGCGAGATTGGCCATCGCGCGGCGCGTGGCCTCGCTCGCGCTCGCGATGTGCGGCGTGAGCACGACGTTATCGACTTCGAGCAGCGCCGGATGGACGCTCGGCTCGCCCTCGAACACGTCGAGACCCGCGGAGGCGATGCGGCGCTCGCGCAGCGCCTGCGCCAGCGCCGCGTCGTCGACGATGCCGCCGCGCGCGATGTTGGTGAGCGTGGCCGTGGGCTTCATGAGCGCGAGTTCGGCCGCGCCGATCGTGTGATGGTTTTCCGGCGTGTACGGCAGCACCAGCACGACGTGATCGGCCTCTTTGAGCAGATCTTCCTTCGAGCGGTATTCCGCGTTCAGCTCACGCTCGATCTCGGGCGCGACGCGCGAACGGTTGTGATAGATCACGCGCATGTTGAAGCCACGCGCGCGGCGCGCGAGCGCCTGGCCGATCCGGCCCATGCCGATCACGCCGAGCGTCGCGCCGTGGATGTCCGCGCCGAGAAACATGTCGAACGACCACTTCTGCCACTTGCCCGCGCGCAGGTAATGCTCCGATTCGGTCACGCGGCGCGCGGCGGCCATCATCAGCGCCCAGCCGAAGTCGGCGGTGGTTTCGTTGAGCACGTCGGGCGTGTTGGTGCCGAGCACGTTCGCGGCGTTGAACGCGGCCATGTCGAAATTGTTGTAGCCCACGGCCATGTTCGAGACCACGCGCAGACGCGGCGCGGCGGCGAAGGTCGAGGCGTCGACGGGGTCGCCCATCGTGATCGCGCCGTCCTTGTCGGCGAGACGCGCCTTGAGCGCTTCGGCGCCCAGCGTTTCGCCGTTGTTCCAGTCGACGTCGAAATACTGCTTGAGACGGTCGATCACGTCCGGAAAGATCGGGCGCGCCACGAGAATCTTTTGCATCGTTACTCTCCACACTGCTGAGGTTGATCCGGAAGCCCGCCGGGGGCGGCCCGGGCGTTAGTGTTCCGCATTGTCCCGCGCGGGCGCGCATCGGCATAGTCGGCCGAATGGCTAATCCAGCTAATCCGCCAGATCCGCGCGCGTATCAGGTATCAGACGAATCAGGCGAAAAAGAGCCAGGTCGCGGCCGCGAACACAGGCGTGAGCACCACGCTCGACCAGCCAAGATAGCCGAAGAAGCCCGGCATGCGCACGCCGCGCTGCTGCGCGATCGCCTTCACCATGAAGTTCGGCGCGTTCCCGATATAGGTCACCGCGCCCATCCACACGGCGCCCGCCGAGATCGCAGCGAGCGTTTTCGCGCCGCCTGTCATGAGCGCCTGCGCGTCGCCGCCCGCGAGATTGAAGAACACGAGATAGGTGGGCGCGTTGTCGAGAAACGACGACAACAATCCCGTCGCCCAGAAATACAGCGCGTCGTTCGGGCGGCCCGGCGCATCGTTCACGAAGGCGATCAGCGAGGCGAACGCACCCGCCTCGCCCGCGCGCAGCATCGCGATCACCGGCGTGATCGTCACGAAGATGCCCGCGAACAGCTTCGCCACTTCGGCAATCGGCGCCCAGTCGAAACCGTTGTCGACACGCGCCTGCCGCGACGTGAACACATACGACACGATCGCCAGCACGATCAGTCCGGCATCGCGCACGGCGTTTTGCAGTTCGATGCGCGCGCCCGCCAGCTCGACGCCGATACCCGGCTTCCAGAGCCCGCTCATCAGCACGAGCGCGATCACGCCCGCGAGCAGCGCGAAGTTGGCCTTGCCGCCGATGCCGAGCCGTCCGGTATCGGGCGTCGGATCGAGGAACGGCGCGCGCGCTTCGCCGGCGCTTCGGAACAGCCACGTATCGAGCAGAAAAAACGCGACGAGCAGCACGCCGCAGACGAACAGCATCGGCAGCGCGAGATGTTGCGCGGTCCAGAAGAAGCCGACGCCGTTGAGAAAACCGAGGAACAGCGGCGGATCGCCGAGCGGCGTGAGCGAGCCGCCCGCGTTCGCCACGAGGAAGATGAAGAACACGACCACGTGCGTGTTGTGGCGGCGATTGTCGTTGGCGCGCAGCAGCGGGCGGATCAGCAGCATGGCCGCGCCGGTCGTGCCCATCACGCTCGCGAGCACGGTGCCGAGCGCGAGGATCGCGGTATTGGTGCGCGGCGAGCCGTGCAGATTTCCGTACACGCAGATGCCGCCCGCGATCGTATAGAGCGCGCCGAGCAGCACGATGAACGGCACGTATTCGTCGACGAGCGCATGCAGAAAGAGCGGAACCGTGACGCCAACGCCGTGCGACGCCGCGAACGGCACGAGAAACGCGAGCGCCCACGCCGCCGAAATCTTGCCGAAATGGCGATGCCAGAACGTGGCCGCGAACATCGGGAACAGCGCGATCGAGAGCAGCATGCAGGCGAACGGCAGGCCCCAGGTCGCGGAGAGCGTTGCGCCGTCGACGCCACTCGACGCGTGCGCCGTGCTCGCGCCGCACGCGAGCAGCGCCGCGAGCGACTGCGCAAGTATCCGCTTCGTGCTGCGTGCCGCGCCGCTATCCGTCAACGCGTCACGCCCCCTGCACGACGATCACGTGCACGCGATACGGCCCGTGAGCACCGAGGACGATGGTCTGTTCGATGTCGCCGGTGCGCGACGGCCCCGAGACGAAATTGACCGCGCGCGGCAGCTCGCCGCGTTCGGCGCGCATGAGCGCGAAGGCGTCCTCGTGACCCGCGACGATGCGCGAAGCGGGCACGACGGCGATATGCGTTTCGGGCAGCAACGCGCCCGACGCCCAGGTTTGCGGACCCGACAGCAACACCAGCGTGCCGGTTTCGGCGGTGGCGCAAAAGCAGCCCGTGAGCCCGACGAGATCGCGATCTTCGGGTTTGCGAAACGCGACCGTGAGGCCCGCCGACGCCCAGTCGAACGATTCGAGCGTGTCCCAGGCGACGGCCTGCGTGGGCAACTGGAGCGAGGCGAGATAGCGCGCCGCGGCGGCGGGCACGTCGGCGAGCTGCGCGACTTCCTCGACCGTGGACGCCATCTTCTTCGCCTCGGCGACGAAGCGCGCGACGAGGTCACCTTCCATCGGCGGACGCGGCCCTTGCGGATGCCGCGCGAGATAGTCGGCGACGGCCTCCCGCTCGTGCGCGGCGGGCGTTGCATCGCGACCCTGGGCGGCGCGGATGCGCGCGAGCATGCTGCGGCGGGCGGCCGTGGTGTCCATGTGCGTCCTCGTCAAAAGAAGAAAAGCGACGCGCCGATTATACCGGCGCGTCGCTCGTATTCCGGCGCGCAAAGCCGCGCATGAAGCGCGTGCCGCCCGCGTGTCGCTTACGTGCTGCGTGCGTGCTGCGTGCGCGAACTTACTTGCCCGCGCACTCCACTTCGGTCGGCTGCTCGATGCCGAACACCTGACGCAGATACGCGAGATAGGCCTTGTCGTCGCACATGTTCTTGCCCGGCGAATCGGACAGCTTGGCGACCGGCTGACCATTGCAGCGAACCATCTTGATGACGATCTGCAGCGGCTGATAGCCGAGGTCGTTGGTGAGATTCGTGCCCACGCCGAACGCGAGACGGCAACGGTCCTTGAAGCGCTCGTACAGACGCAGCACCTTGGGAATGTCGAGCGCGTCCGAGAAGATCATGGTCTTCGTGCGGGCGTCGACGCGGTTGTCCTCGTAGTGCTTGAGCAGGCGCTCGCCCCACTCGAACGGATCACCCGAATCGTGGCGCGCGCCGTCGAAGAGCTTGCAGAAGTACATGTCGAAGTCGCGCAGGAAAGCCTGCATGCCGTACACGTCCGACAACGCGATGCCGAGGTCGCCGCGATACTCCTTCGCCCACATCTCGAAGCCGTAGATCTGCGAATCGCGCAGACGCGGTCCGAGCGCCTGGCACGCCTGCAGATACTCGTGCGCCATCGTGCCGAGCGGCGTGAGGTTGTGCTTCATCGCGTAGTAGACGTTGCTCGTGCCCGTGAACTGCTCGCCGAGATCTTCCTTGAGCGTGAGGATCACCTCTTCGTGCCAGCGCTTCGAGAAGCGGCGGCGCGTGCCGTAATCGGCGATCTTGCAGTCGGCGAACTCGGGCTTCGCGCCGAGCAGCTCGATCTTGCGGCGCAGGCGCTCGCGGCCCTCTTCGTATTGCGGATGATGCTGCGTGTTGCGGAAATACACCTCGTTGACGATCGCGAGCACCGGGATCTCGAAGAGGATCGTGTGCAGCCACGGCCCCTTGATCTCGATGTCGATTTCGCCGTTGTTCTTCGGCGACGGCGTAACGGAGATGTACTTCTCGTTCAGATGGAACAGCGCGAGGAAGTCGACGAAATCACCCTTCACGAAGCGCATCTTGCGCAGATACTCGAGCTCGGGATCGGCAAAACGCAGGCGGCAGAGCTTGGAAATTTCACTGCGGATTTCGTCGACGTACGGCACGAGATCGACATCCGGCGTGCGGCAGCGGAAGCGATATTCGACGTTGGCCGCGGGGAAATGATGCAGCACCACCTGCATCATCGTGAATTTGTACAGATCGGTATCGAGCAGCGAAGTAATGACCATGATTGACTAGCCGGACTGCAATCGGAGGATGCACGCCTCGTTTTCCGAGCCGCCGCCGCGCCTTTTGAGGCTTGCGGCGACGCCGTCGGACGGCGGGCATCAGCGGTGCGCTCATGTTACCCGAATGCGGCATTCGGACGCGGGCTTGCTTGCACGTCCGTGGCGCGCGCAGGGATATTGCGCAAAAAATCGACCGCCGCCCGCGCGCCTTTTGCGTTTGCGCGGGCCAAGGCGGCACCGCATAAACTAATCACGAAACGATATAAAAGGCGCGCTGGTGGTGTGGATAGGGAAATTCCCATTCAGTTACAATACCGCTTTTGGCGCGCGTGAATCCAGCGCCATCCCCAATACAAAAGCTTGCAGGAGCTGCCTGAATGACCCACGTTGTGACCGAAAGCTGCATCAAGTGCCGCTATACCGACTGCGTCGATGTGTGCCCGGTGGACTGCTTTCGCGAAGGTCCCAACTTCCTCGCGATCGACCCGGACGAGTGCATCGACTGCGCCGTGTGCGTGGCTGAGTGCCCGGTAAACGCCATTTACGCCGAAGAAGACGTACCTGGCGACCAGCAGGACTTCATCTCGCTGAACGCCGATCTCGCCAAGAACTGGCCGAGCATCACGAAGACCAAGCCTGCCCTGCCGGAAGCCGAGGAATTCAAGGACATCAAGGACAAGCTCGCGCTGCTCGAGCGCTAAGCCGCGTTCCGCGGCGGTTCGGGGCCGCGCCGCCGCGTCCGTTTGTCCACACGTCACCACGTCACTCGAGGACGGACAATCCGTCGAACAATCCTTTTGAAGGAGGATTGTTTTAAAAAGATGACGACAAGGTGTTGACAGACTCCGCCAGGCCCCATAGAATCTCGTTCTCTGCTTTTGTTGATCCCCGATAGCTCAGTCGGTAGAGCGCCGGACTGTTAATCCGTAGGTCCCTGGTTCGAGCCCAGGTCGGGGAGCCAAGATTCGCAAAAGCCCGTTCGTGTTGAACACCGCGCATGACGGGCTTTTTCATGAAGTTAAAAAGTTGTAGTTGTACTGCTGTTCCCCGATAGCTCAGTCGGTAGAGCGCCGGACTGTTAATCCGTAGGTCCCTGGTTCGAGCCCAGGTCGGGGAGCCAAAATATGAAGCCGTTGCGTTTTTGCGCAACGGCTTTTTTCTTTTGGGCGTGCGCTGGTTGGCGCATGACGCGCCCCCTCCCTTTTGCGACATCAAACGCTCACCCGACTGACCGCGATGCCCGCCAGTCAACTGGTGTAGTATCGACAGGTAATACCCGCTAACGGGGCACGCCTCATGTCCATTTCCATCAAGCTCGACGACGAACTCAAGGACCGCATCCAGCATATCGCGGGCCTTCAGCATCGCACGCCGCACGCCGTGATGCGCGAAGCCATCGCGCAATACGCCGAGCGCGAAGAAGCGCGCGAGCGATTCACGCAGGAAGCGCTGGCGTCGTGGCAGCACTATCAGCAAACCGGCCGTCACCTGAATGGCGACGAGGTGCGCGCGTGGCTGGGCGACTGGGGCACGGATGACGAGCACCCCGCGCCGGAATGCCACGACTGATCGTCACTCAGCGCGCCATTGAAGGATTGGAGCGCTGTCGGCGGTTTCTGTCTCGAAAAACACCCGAAGCCTCGCGGCGCGCCGCGCAAGTCATCGATCAACATTTCCGGGCGCTCGAAGCCACACCGGCGATTGGCCGGCCAATCGAGGCCACACCCGGACTTCGCGAACTGGTCATTCCATTCGGCGATACGGGCTACGTCGCGCTCTATCTGCACCCTCCCGGCGACGACACCATCTACGTCCTGGCCTTCCGCCATCAACGGGAACTCGGTTACTAGCGCGCCCTGCCCGATAATGACACCTCGTCACTCCCGGGAATCCGCATGAAATCGATCCGCCTTGCCCCGACGCTGTCCGCCGCATTCACCGCCGCGCTCGCCTGCGCATCGGGCATCGCGCACGCCGAACAGATCGGCAGCGTGAACACCAACTTCCGCATGACCGGTTCCGACAAGGTCGTCGTCGAGGCCTACGACGACCCCGCCGTGAGCGGCGTCACCTGCTACGTGTCGCGTGCGCGCACCGGCGGCGTGAAGGGCACGCTCGGCATCGCCGAAGATCCCACCGAAGCGTCGATCGCCTGCCGTCAGGTCGGCCCGATCAGCTTCGGCGCGCCGCTCAAGCAGCAGGCCGACGTGTTCAACGAGCGCATGTCGTTTCTCTTCAAGACGCTACATGTGGTGCGCGTGGTCGATACGAAGCGCAATGCGCTCGTCTATCTGACTTATAGCGACCGCGTCGTGAGCGGCAGCGCGAAGAACAGCGTGACCGCCGTGCCGATGCCCGCCGGCACGACCATCCCGGTGCGCTAAACTGGACTTTCACGCCGCCTGAAAGCCGACTGGCCGCCGTCCCCATGAACCTTCCCCGTTTTCGCGATTCCGCCCGTTACTGGCGCTCACCGCTGCTGCCCGGCGGGGATCTGCTGACGGCCGAATATCACGATCACACGTTCTCGCCGCACTGGCACGAGGCGTACACGGTGCCCGTGATCGAGGACGGCGCGGAGTGCTTCCGCTATCGCGGCGCGCATCATGTGGCGGAAACCGGCACGGTGCCGGTCATCAATCCGGGAGAGGTGCATACCGGCTCGCGCGCCGTCGACGAAGGCTGGCGTTATCGCGTGATCTACGTACCGGTCGATTATCTGCACGGTCTCGCGGCGGAGATCGCGGGCCGCGCGCAATCGCTGCCGTGGTTCGGCGCCGATGTGATCCGCGATCCCGATCTCGCGCAGCGGCTCTCGTACGCGCATCGTCTGCTCGAAGCCGATGCCGATGCGCGTCGCGCCGATCCGGAAGCCCGCACCGCGCCCGGCGACAACGCCAGCGCGCTCGCCCTGCCCGAGCCCGACCTGCTCGCCGTCGAAGACGCGTTGCTCGACGCGCTCGCGACCTTGCTCACGCGCCACGCCCGCACCCGCGAAGCGCCGATCGGGCCGCACGGCAACGACCCGCGCGTCG
>NZ_JAAGPN010000065.1:0-38115 GCF_017104805.1 Paraburkholderia sp. Ac-20347
CGCCGTGGCCGCGCGCAACGCCGCGAAGCTGCTCGATGCGCGTCGCCCCGGCGGCGCACTCACCTTCGTCGCGGGCAGCTGGTACGACACGCTCGACGCCGCGCTGCGCTTCGAGGTCATCGTGAGCAATCCGCCCTATATCGCGAACGGCGATCCGCATCTGGACCAGGGCGACCTGCGCTTCGAACCGCGCGGCGCGCTCACCGACGAAGCCGACGGCCTTTCGTGTCTGCGCGCGATCATCGACGGCGCGCCCGCGCGGCTCGTCGCGGGCGGCGTGCTCTGGATGGAGCACGGCTACGATCAGGCCGCCGCGGTGCGCGCGCTGCTCGACGCGCGCGGCTTCGACGAGGTGCGCTCGGAACAGGATCTCGCAGGCATCGAACGCATCAGCGGCGGGCGCTTCGGCACCCGAACGCCCGGCTAGCCGCGCCGAGCGCGCCCGGCTCGCGCGGGCGAAATCCGCTATCATTTCACTCTGTATTCAACGTATTCCGCATCACTCAATCCCAAGGTCAGACATGGACACCCAACAGCGCATCAAGCAGATCGTCGACGAAAACGCCGTCGTCCTTTTCATGAAGGGCAACGCGCAGTTTCCGATGTGCGGCTTCTCGGGCCGCGCGGTGCAGATCCTGAAAGCCTGCGGCGTCGATCAGTTCAAGACCGTCAACGTGCTCGAGGACGACGAAGTCCGCCAGGGCATCAAGGAATTCTCGAACTGGCCCACGATTCCGCAGCTCTACGTGAAGGGCGAATTCATCGGCGGTTCGGACATCATGATGGAGATGTACCAGAACGGCGAACTGCAGCAGCTGTTCGCGGCGGCTTAAGCCTCCGTTCTGCCGTTTTGCTCCGGAACGGCGGCGCGCCCAGCGCCCGTCGTTCCGTGCCGGTTTGAAGCCTGATTTTTCAGCGTTTCGAACCGGCGCGCCTTCTCGCACTGATCCCGCACCTATCTTCCCCCAATTCCGCCGATCTCCCACGTGAACGCCACCTCGTCCCACGCTCCACGCCGCCGTCTGATCGTCGCGATCACGGGCGCCACGGGCGCGATTTACGGCGTGCGCATTCTGGAGACGCTGCGGCGTCTGGGCGGCGTGGAATCGCATCTGCTGATCTCGGCGGCGGGCTGGCTCAACATCCAGCACGAGCTGCAGCTCAGCAAAGAGGACCTGCACGCACGCGCGGATGTCGTGCATTCGGTGCGTGACGTGGGCGCCACCATTGCCTCGGGCTCGTTCGCGACCGACGGCATGATCGTCGCGCCCTGCTCGATGAAGACGCTCGCGAGCGTCGCTCACGGCCTCTCGGACAACCTGATCGCGCGCGCCGCCGACGTCACGCTCAAGGAGCGCCGCCGCCTCGTGCTGCTGGTGCGCGAAACGCCGTTCAACCTCGCGCATCTGCGCAACATGACGGCGGTGACCGAAATGGGCGGCGTGATCTTCCCGCCGCTGCCGGCTTTCTACAATCAACCTGCGTCGATCGACGAGATGGTCGATCACACGGTCGCGCGCGTGCTCGACCTGTTCGCGCTCGGGCCGGCGCTCGCGCCCGCCTGGCCGGGACTGCGCGGCAACAACGCAGACTGACTTCCGGTCCGGCGCGTGCCCGCTTCGCGCTCCGTCGATTATCAACATCGGCGATACAATCAATTCACTTGCCGCACATTTAATTCGCGAGAGTTGGGTCTTATATTGATCGCAACGCGAACTTTTCCGGCCGCCTCACGCGGCTCACGATCATGACCACCCGTACCCCCACGCTTTTCCTGTCGCATGGCGCGCCCACCTTGCCGATCGACCCGTCGATGCCGCGCGAAGGCTTCGTCAAGCTGGCCGAACATCTGCCGCGCCCCGAATCGATCCTGATGCTCTCGGCGCACTGGTACACGCAGCGTCCGGCGGTGAGCACCGCGACGCAGCCCGAGACTATCCACGACTTCTACGGCTTTCCGCGCGCGCTCTACGAGATCCAGTATCCGGCGCCCGGCGCGCCCGAAACCGCGCAGCGCGCGGCGGCGCTGCTGCGCGCGCAGGGCGTCGAGGTCGACGAAGAAGCGCACGGCCTCGACCACGGCGCCTGGGTGCCGATGCTGCTGATGTTCCCGGACGCCGACGTGCCCGTCGCCCAGCTCTCGATCCAGCCGCGCGCAGACGCCGCCTATCACTTCGCACTCGGCCGCGCGCTGCGCGAACTGCGCGACGAAGGCGTGATGGTGGTCGGTTCGGGCCAGATCACGCACAACCTGCGTCAGGCCGACTTCTCGGCGCGTCCCGAGGACGCCGATCCGCGCGTCACCGAGTTCACCGACTGGTTCGAAGCGCATCTCGCGGCGCGCGACATCGACGCCCTGCTCGACTATCGGACGAAGGCGCCGCATGCGGTGCTCATGCACCCGACCGACGAGCATCTGCTGCCGGTGTTCTCCGCGCTCGGTGCCGCCGACGACGACTACACGCTCGGCGTGCAGTCGCTCGGCACCTACCAGCGCGCGCTCGCGATGACGAACTACGTGTTCGGCTCCGCCACGGCGCAGTAAAACCGCCAGACGTGAAAAAGCCCGCCTGAATCGCTTCAGGCGGGCTTTTTTTGCTGCGTTGATTGCCTCGTTCAGGCTGCCGCTGCGAACAGCGGCCGGTGCGTCACTTAGTGCGCGCCGATGCCTTCGAGCACTTCGTCGTGTTCCTTGCGCTCTTCCAGATACGGCGTGCGGTAACCCGAGTTCACGCCCCAGATGTAGAAGCCGAGCGAGATCACCGCGACGACCAGCATGTCCCAGCCGTAGGGAATCAGGTCGTGACCGCCGAACTGCTTCGAGCCGATCAGCGAGAGCACGGCCATCGTCGGCAGGTAGGCGCACAGCCACCATGCGGCCTTCAGATCCTGGCCCCAGCCGCCGAAGCCCTGCTTCGCCTGGAAGTAGAAGTACACCGGCAGCGCGACAACCATCAGCAGAATGATTTCGCCCGTCAGCGGCCACTTCGCCCAGTACAGGATCATCGATGCGCAGACGAACGCGAACGGCGCGATCACCTTCATGAACGGCACCGACAGCGGGCGCTCGATGTCCGACGCGGCGCGCTTGAGCGCCATCAGGCTGATCGGGCCCGTGAGGTACGAGATCACGGTCGCGACCGAGATCACCGCCGCCAGCGAGCTCCAGCCGCGGAAGAAGAACATGAAGATGAACGACACGGCCAGGTTGAACCACATCGCGGGGCGCGGCACGCCGTAGAACGGGTGCACGTTGCCGAAGATCGACGGCATCGTGTTGTTGCGCTCCATCGCGTAGATCATGCGCGAGGTCGTCGCCATGTAGGTCGTGCCGGTGCCGCTCGGGCTCACGAATGCGTCGACGTACAGCAGGATCGCCAGCCAGTTCAGGTTCAGCGCGATCGCGAGTTCGGCGAACGGCGACTTGAAGTTGAACAGGTTCCAGCCCTTGGCCACGTCAGCCGGATTCACCGCGCCGATGTACGCCACCTGCAGCAGCACGTAGATCACCAGTGCGCAGACGATCGAGCCGATCACCGCGAACGGGATGCTCTTCGACGGATTGCGCGCTTCGCCCGCGAGGTTGATCGGGCTCTGGAAGCCGTTGAACGCGAACACGATGCCGCTCGTCGCGACCGCCGTGAACACCGCCGACCAGCCGTAAGGCGCGAACGTGCTCGCTTCGCCGAAGTTTTCGTGGTGGAAGCCCGTCGTCATCAGGCCGATGATCGTCAGGCCCGGGATGATGAACTTGAAGATCGTGATGGCGCTATTGGCGCGCGCGAACAGCTTCACGCCCCAGTAGTTGAGCATGAAGTACACGATCACGAGCAGCGCCGAAAGGAACAACCCTGAGTGGGTTAATGATCCGTCGACGAACAACGCGTGGGCCCAGTCGTAGGGCCAGGTGCTCATGTATTGAATGGAAGCTTCGGCTTCGATCGGAATCACCGAGACGATGGCGATCCAGTTCGCCCAGGCGCTGATGAAGCCCACGAGTGCGCCGTGCGAGTAGCGCGCGTAGCGCACCATGCCGCCCGACTCCGGGAACATCGCACCGAGTTCGGCGTAGGTGAGCGCGATGGCCAGAATGACCACGGCACCGATCACCCAGGCGCAGATGGCTGCGGGGCCGGCAATCTTCGCGGCCTTCCATGCGCCGAACAGCCAGCCCGAACCGATAATCGACCCGAGGCCGGTGAACATCAGCGCGAACGGGCCGATGTTCCGTTGAATAGAACTTTTCACGTCTTCTCCTGTATCAAGAGCAGTTCGACACCGCGTGCCCCGTCTGTTGTGCGGGCGGGGTTCCTGCGGCGGTCGCACCTGCGCGCGGTCGATTGCACCCGAAGGCGCAACTCATGCGCGGCGCGTAGTTTAACGGTTGCACTGCCAAAAGGCGCTAAAAAAGTGCGAGCACTACAAAAAAAACAGCAACTTAGCAAGCTTTGTAAGGCTTTGTTTCGACCCTGCCGCAAAATACTATGGAGTTACCCTGGGTCCCGGTTGACCTGGCAGGGAATTAGCCGTATAAAGATCGAGCAGGATTTCAAGCGGCGAGTGTGAATAGGTCTTTCGTAGTTCGCCCATCAACGGTACTCCGGCTGGTCCCATACCCCTTCCTTGATTTTCGTGCACCTCTCTGTGGCTTCGGCCTTCATTCATTTTTAGGAAAGTAATATGGAAACCGGTACCGTCAAGTGGTTCAATGACGCTAAGGGCTTTGGCTTTATCACTCCGGACGGCGGCGGCGAAGACCTGTTCGCGCACTTCTCGGAAATCAAGGTTGACGGCTTCAAGACGCTGCAAGAGAACCAAAAGGTTCAATTTGAAGTGCGCACGGGCCCGAAGGGCAAGCAAGCTGCCAACATCAAGCCGGTCTAAATACCGTCTTCGACCGTCAGGACTCTAACCTCGGTCCTGTCAGGCAAGCTTACAGAAAAACCCCATGCTTCTTCCTGAAGGTGGGGTTTTTTGTCGCCTGTCGTTTTTAATGACTTCGGGTAAATGCGCGGGCGTTTGCCAATAACGTCAGGCAAAGAGGCGCTGCGCGTGGATACCCAGGCCCGTCGCCACGCTGGCGAGACGGTCGCCGAATACCGGTTGCGCGTGCGGGAACGCCTCGGCGAGCGCCTGGGTCAGGAACAGCAGACCCGTCGAGCCGCCCGTGAAATACAGCGCGTTCACGGCGCCCGGCGCCACGCCCGCCGCCTGCACGGTTTCGCGCGCGGCTTCCACGATACGGCGTGTTTCCTCGCGGCCGGCTTCCACCAGTTGTGCGTCGTCGAAGGCGAGACGCAGGTCGGTTTCCACCTGCTCCAGATCGATCATCGTCTGACCGCCCGCCGACACACCAATCTTCGCTTCCTCGGCATGCGCCGCCAGCGCGTGCCCCAGACGCCAGTCGACCACGCGCATCAGACGATCGTGATGCGCAGCGTCGGTATATAGATGGCGCATGAGCTTGAGTTCGGCCGCGCGCTTGGGCGTGTAGACCGTGTTGATCAGATGCCAGGTCGCCAGATCGAAATAGACGCGGTTCGGCACTTCGCGGCCTTCCGGATCGAGCGACTGATAGCCGAGTTCGCGCAGGATCGTCGCCAGTTCGACGCGGCGGTCGAAGTCCGTGCCCGCCACGTGCACACCGTGATGCGCGAGCACGTCGTCCTTGCGGGCGAGGCGCGACATACGCTGCGGCCCCACGCGCACGAGCGAAAAGTCCGACGTACCGCCGCCGATGTCGGCCACCAGCACCAGCCCCTCTTCCGTCAGGCGCGACTCGTAGTCGAACGCCGCCGCGATCGGCTCGTACTGGAATTCGATCTCCTTGAAGCCCACCGAGCGCGCCGCCGCTTCGAGCTGATCCTGCGCGAGCTTGTCGGCGCGCGGATCTTCGTCGACGAAAAACACCGGGCGGCCCAGCACCGCGCGCGTGAGACTTGCGCCCGCGCAACGTTCGGCGCTGCGTTTGAGGTGGTCGAGGAAGATCGCGATGATTTCCGTGTAACGGATCGCGCTGCCGTCGCCGAGATCGGTCGTGCTCTCCGCGAGCGGCGAGCCGAGAATGCTCTTCATCGAGCGCATCAGACGCCCGTCGAAGCCGTCGATATAGGCTGCCAGCGCCGCGCGGCCGAATTCGCGCGTGTGCTCGTCGGTGTTGAAGAACACCGAGGTCGGCAGCGTGGTCTGCGCGCCTTCGACCGGCGCGAGGCGCATCGCGTCGCCCGGTGCCGCGCCCGGCAGCGCCACGGCCGAGTTGGAGGTGCCGAAGTCGATTGCGCAGAAGGGTTGCGCGGCAGTGTTCGACGCTGAATTCGAGGCGGGATGCGGGGAGGCAGTCAAGGCGGGGCTCATGGCGGGCGTCATGGCAACGCCGCGCGGCACGTCGCACGCGGCATTACGGAAGGCTGGGAGGACCGGCTTTGTATCACGAAAGCGCGGCGCGGAGCAACCGCAAGGACGGGGTTCGGCCCCGCAAATAAAACGCGCGGCCCGTGCCGCGCTGCGTGTCGCTCTTGCTGCCCTGCGTCTGCTGCGGCTGGACGGCCCGGAAGTCCTGCAAGCTCCGGGAAACCGGCCAGCTCAGCCACGCTCGATCGCGCTCAGCCCTTGAACGGCTGCTTCCAGGCGTTCGCGTAGGCGATATCGCCTACGCTCGCACGCGTGCGCTCTGCCTTCTCGCGGTCGCGCAGGACCGGATCGAGCTTCTCGGCGTCGCCGTAATGGCCGATCGAAATGATCGCAAGCGGCTCCACGTCGTTCGGCAGACCGAATTCCTTGCGGAACGCGTTCACGTCGAAGCCGCTCATCTGGTGCGCGGCGAGACCGAGCGCGTGCGCCTGCAGCACCAGCGACATCGCCGCCGCGCCCGCATCGTACTGCGCCGTGCGGTTCACTTCGCCCTTGGCGTTGAGCGTCTGCGCCGTCACCGCCACCAGCACGGGCGCCGGCGCGTTCCACTGCTGATTGAAAGGCACGAGCGTCGCGAAGGCGCGCTTGAACGCCGGCTCATCGGCCGTGCGGTCGAACACGATGAAGCGCCACGGTTGCAGGTTGTATCCCGACGGCGCCCAGCGCGCGGCCTCGATGACCGCGTGCAGATGCTCGCGCGAAACCGGCTCGTTCGAATAGGCACGCGGGCTCCAGCGGCCTGCGATCAGTTCGTGGATGGGCACGGCTGTCGGTGCGGGTTTTTGCTTCGTCATGCCGGATGTGTCCTTGGTTTGCGGGCGCTCGCCCGGGGCTCACAGCATACCCGCGCCGCGTGAAACGCGCTGAAACGGCGAAGGCGGCGCATGTGCAGCCGCCTTCGCGTGATCGACGAATTGTCCGCCAGTCCCTTTCCGCGAACTCAGGCCGTCTGCGCGCCCGCCGTGCGCGGCGCGCGGTTGATGCGCAGCACGAGGAACGAGGCGATCAGGCACAAGCCGCCCGAGATCATCGACGCCACCGTATAGGTGCCGAGGCTCGAGCGCAGCAACCCCGCGCCGAACGCCGCGAACGCCGCGCCCAGTTGATGGCCCGCGACCACCCAGCCGAAGATGATCGGCGCGCGCTCCTTGCCGAACACGTCGGTGGCGAGGCGCACGGTCGGCGGCACGGTGGCGATCCAGTCGAGCCCGTAGAACACCGCGAAGATCGGCAGACCGAAGAAGTCGATGCCGAACGCGTGCGGCAGATAGATCAGCGAGAGCCCGCGCAGACCGTAGTACCAGAACAGCAGCACGCGGCTGTTGAAGCGGTCCGAGAGCCAGCCCGAGAGCGTCGTGCCGAACAGGTCGAAGATGCCCATCGTCGCGAGCAGCGACGCGCCCTGCACTTCCGTCATGCCGTAGTCGCCGCACATGGCGATCAGGTGCGTGCCGACATAGCCGTTGGTGCTCGCGCCGCAAATGAAGAAGCTGAAGAACAGCAGCCAGAAGTCGCGCGTGCGGCTCGCCGACGTGAGCGCGCCGAACGCCAGCTTGATCGGATTCTGCTGCGGCGCGGGCGGCGCGACCGGCGCGTCGGGCTCTTCGCCAAACGGACGCAGTTTCAAACTGGCCGGGCGCTCGGGCAGCAGGAACGCGACCAGCGGCAGCACCACGGCGGCGGCCGCCGCGACCACCAGCACGACGAGCTGCCAGCCGTGCTTTTCGGCGATCGCCGCGAGGAACGGCAGGAACACGAGCTGGCCCGTGGCCGAACTCGCGGTGAGTATGCCCATCGCGAGGCCGCGATGCGTCGTGAACCAGCGCGTGACGACCGTCGCCGACAGCGACAACGCCGCCACGCCGGTCGAGCCGCCGACCATCACGCCCCAGATCAGGATCATCTGCCACGGATGCGTCATCAGCGCCGACAGCGCCACGCCCGCGCCCATCGTGGCGAGCGCCGCCAGCAGTGTCGGCCGCACGCCGAAGCGCTGCATCGCCGCCGCCGCAAACGGCCCCATCAATCCGTAAAGCGCGATGTTCACCGAAATCGCCAGCGAGATCGTCGCCCGGCTCCAGCCGAACTGGTGCTCGAGCGGCACCATCATCACGCTCGGCGTCGCACGCGTGCCGGCCGCCGCCAGCAGCACCAGGAACACCACCGCCACCACGAGCCATCCATAGTGGAAACGCCCGCCGACCCACCTCGCTGCCCAGTTCATCCGTGCTCCACGTTCGTTGTCTTGTTTGAATCGTCCGCTTGATCTGCGTCTTGCCGATCGACCGAATTGTTACCGATCGGTCACAAGTGTGTTGCGATAGTAGTGACCGCTCGGTAACATGTCAAGCATGTCCCTGACGACGAGATGTACTGCCATGTCCACGCGCCACGAAAATCCGACTGATCCCGCCGCCGCTGCGCCCGCCAAAGTTGCCGCGCGCGCGGGCCGCTCGCGCACCCAGACGGCCGGGCCCCGCGCCCAGGAGCACCTGCTCGCCGCCGCGGACGAATTGTTCTACCGCGAAGGCGTGCGCGCCGTCGGCGTCGAAGCCGTGGTCGAGCGCGCGGGCGTGAACAAGATGAGTCTGTACCGGCAATTTTCGTCGAAGGACGATCTGGTAGTGGCGTATCTGAAGCGCTGCGATGTGCGCTTTTTCGAGCGTTTCGAGGCGAGCGTCGCGAAGCATCCGGGCGAACCGGCAAAGCAGTTGCTGCAGGCGTTCGAGGATCTGGCGGCGCGCGCGTCGGCGCCCGACTATCGCGGCTGTCCGTTCGTGAACGTGGCGGCCGAGTTTCCCGATCCGGCCCATCCGGCGCGGCACAGCGTGGCCGACAACAAGACCCGGCTGATCGCGCGCCTCGTCGAACTGGCGCAGGCGGCAGGCGCGACCGACGCGGCGGCGCTCGCGAACGAACTGGCGCTGCTGGTCGAGGGCGTCTACGCCGCGAGCCAGACCTACGGTCCCGGCTGCGGCCCGATTCAGGCGGCGCCGCGCATGGCGAAACTGTTGATCGACGCGGCGTGCGCGCCGGTCGCCTGATCTCGCGCCAGCATTCAACCCGCGCGCGCCCTTCGCCGCAGCGGGCATGCGAACCGCACCGTTAAAATGCCGCGATGAACGATACCCGCGATACCGACAACACCCCCGCCACGCCTGACCCGGCGCACGCCGAGCGCGCCGCCATTCTCGACGCCACGCGCCACTGGCTCACGCGCGCGGTGATCGGGCTGAATCTCTGCCCGTTCGCGAAAAGCGTGCACGTGAAGGGCCAGATCCGTTACGCGATCAGCGACGCGACCGATCTGGAAGGTGTGCTAACCGATCTCGAAACCGAACTGCGCACGCTTGCGGACAGCAGTGCGTGTGAAATCGACACGACGCTGCTGATCCTGCCGCACGCGCTCACCGATTTTCTCGACTACAACGACGCGCTCCATTTCGCCGATCTGCTGCTCGGCCAGTTGCGCCTCGACGGCGAACTGCAGATCGCGAGCTTTCATCCGCAGTACCAGTTCGAGGGCACCGAGCCCGACGACATCGAGAACTACACGAACCGCGCGCCCTACCCGATCCTGCACCTGCTGCGCGAGGCGAGCATCGAGCGCGCCGCCGACGCCTTCCCGGACGCGGCCGACATCTACGAGCGCAATCAGGAAACGATGCGCCGACTCGGTCTCGAAGGCTGGCGCGCGTGGATGAGCCAGCGCGACGACCAGTAAGTCATCCTGCCAATCAGGTGACGATCCCCTCGATCACCTGAAATCACGCAGATTGCGCAGATGACGCACAGCGGCCCGTCAGCACGGGCCGCGCGCGCCGCGCTTACGCTTCCTCGGTCGCCTGAGCGGGCGACGCCTCGCCGTCGTCGACGAAGAAACGCTCACGCAGCTCGGCAATCCCGAACGTGTCGAGCAGTTCGTTGAGCCGCTCCGCCGGCCGGCGCCGCGGCAGATTCTTGTACTGCGCTACGATGAGCTCGTTCTTCATCGAGTGCTCCCAGCCCACCAGTTCCGTCACGCTCACCTGATAGCCGTGCGCCTCCAGTTGCAGGCAGCGCAGCACGTTGGTGATCTGGCTGCCGAACTCGCGCGTATGCAGCGGGTGACGCCACACTTCCGTCAGCGCCTGGCCGAGCGACTTGCCCTTGTTGCGACGCAGCACGCCCGCCACTTCGGCCTGACAGCACGGCACCACGACGATATGGCGCGCGTGCTTCTTGAGCGCGAAGCGCAGCGCGTCGTCGGTGGCGGTATCGCAGGCGTGCAGCGCCGTGACGATATCGACCGTGGGCGGCAGTTGCGTCGACGTAATCGAGTCGGCCACCGAGAGATTCAGAAACGACATCCCCTTGAAGCCGAGCCGCGCCGCCAGTTCCTCCGAGCGCTGCACAAGCTCGTCGCGCGTCTCGATACCAAAGATGCGCGAGTTGTCGCACAGACCCTTGAAGAACAGGTCGTACAGAATGAATCCCAAGTAGGACTTGCCCGCACCGTGATCGACGAGCGTGACGTCGCGGCCATCCTGCTTGAGGTCGTTGAGCAGCGGCTCGATGAACTGGAACAAGTGATAGACCTGCTTCAGCTTGCGGCGGCTGTCCTGGTTCATCTTGCCGTCGCGCGTCAGGATATGGAGCTCCTTCAGGAGCTCGATCGACTGATTCGGACGGATTTCGTAGGTCTTGCTGGACATCGGGACAAAAAAAGATGAGTAGCGTCATTTACCGCGAAACGTGCGGCAACCGACAGAGCGACGCAAATAGATCTGTCATTTTACGGAAAAAGCAGCACGAGGCCGCGAACCTGATAGCGGCCCATTCGTCATATGGTTGTAGCGTCCGGCACGCTGACCCACGTCCGGATGACAGGGAGGGGTTGATTAAAAAAGACACGGTGAAGCTCGCATCGCCGATGTCCAGAAAGGACCATTTTTGGGGCGCGACCGACCGGCAAAGTACTGGTTGTGCGCGCATGGGAGGTCGCTCCGGGTCCGCCGGCAGCGATAAATCAGGTATGACGCAGATCCCCGCTGCGCGAAGACGCACGGCGCTGCGCGACCTTGCATGGGGCATGCAATGAACACGATACCCGACGGTAACGCTGAGCAAAAATTCCAGGAACTGCTTGCCAGACTCATTGAAGTGCCTGAGTGGACGGAAAAGCAGCAACTGGAGCTCGAAATGGCGCGTGACATCTCGGTCGAGATGCTGCGCCTGGCCGAGGAAATGCGCGACGGCGCGGCAGATCTCGAGAATTGCCTGATCCTGCTGAAGTACGCCAAAGTGCTCGATTTCGTGATGTCGGCGCTCGCTGCACGGCGCGACATCAAACCCCAGACTTTGCGGGTGATCTTCAAACTCGCCGGCCTTGCCGTGGACGAGGCCTATCCAGGTTAGCCGTAACGCGCGGCATCGCAGGAACGGAAAGCGGGCCAGCTCGCCCGCTTTCCACACCCGGCTTGCAAGCGGGACCGGCGATTGATCAGAACAGGCCATCGGACGCCGCGCCGATGGCCGCCCCACTTCATTGAGCCGTTCGCGCCACGCGACGGCTCTTTACCTGCTTTTCCCATCGCGCCTTCGCTCATGCGTCCCTCTTTCGTCATCGAATGAGCCGACAAGCACGCGCGTGGAATGTCAGTCCTTGCGCACCTTCAAACGCCACAGCGACGTAATCTCAGCCGCACGCGCCCGATAAAGCGGATCGTTCGGATCGCTCGCTTTCGGGTGACGCGGACGAATATCCTCGCGCCCGGCCACTTCCAGCCCGGCCTCGACGATCATTTCCACCAGCGCCTCGCGCGTCCGCAGACCGAGGTGTTCCGCGAAATCGGAGAGGATCAGCCAGCCTTCGCCGCCCGGCTCCAGATGGTCCTTGAGGCCGCCGAGAAAACCACGCAGCATGCGGCTGTCCGGATCGAACACCGCGTATTCGATGGGCGACGCGGGACGCGCGGGCACCCAGGGCGGATTGCAGACCACCAGCGGCGCGCGGCCCGCCGGGAACAGATCCGCCTCGACCACCTCGACGCGCTCGCCATAACCGAGCCGATCCAGATTCTCGCGCGCGCAGGCGAGCGCGCGGGCGTCCTGATCGGTCGCGACCACCTGCTTCACGCCGCGCGCGGCGAGCACCGCCGCGATCACGCCGGTCCCTGTCCCGATGTCGAACGCCTTCTCTTGCGACGGCAGCGGCACGCGCGCAATCAGATCGAGATACTCGCCGCGCACCGGCGAAAACACGCCGTAGTACGGATGAACGTGCGCCCCGCCGAGCGCGGGAATCGGCACGCCCTTCTTGCGCCATTCGTGCGCGCCGATCAGGCCGAGCAGTTCGCGCAGCGACACCGCCGACGGCTCGCCCGTGGACGGGCCCCAGGCTTCCTCGCAGGCGAGCTTCGCATCAGGCGCGCGGCGCAAGGCGATTTCGTAGTCGCCTTCGATCGGCAACAGCACCATGCCGAGCGTGCGCGCGCGTTGCGCCTGCGCCTGACGATGCTGATGGAATGCCTCGAGCGGCGTGGCCGGCGGCTTGGGCGCACCCTTCTTCGGCTTGCGTTCGGCGCGGCGCGCCATGGCCTGCAGCAGTTGCCGCGCGTTCTGGAAGTCGCCGCGCCAAAGCAGCGCGGTGCCTTCGCAGGCGAGGCGGTAGGCGGCGTCGGCCGTGGTCGTGTCGTCGGCGATCACCACGCGCTTCGGCGCGGGCACGCCCGCCTCCGAACGCCAGCGGACGGTGCGCGGGCCGTCCGTATCGGGCCAGCTCAAGGTGGGAAAGTCGGTCATAGGATTCGAATGCTCAAAGACGCGCCGCAACGAGGCGGCGCAAGACGCGCGCCATCATATAGCAGAGCGAGCGGCCGCGTTCCGCGCGGCGTACCGGCCATGACGTCATGACGGGCACGCCGCAACATGGATGCATCATCGCGCAGCGCCGCGCATCCGTCGACTCGGCCGAATGGCCTGGGTCGAAAGGCAGGGGACGACCCCGCGCCCCCGCCAGTACAATGAGCGCCGATCCGCGCAACGGTGCCTCGCGCCGCAACGAGAAAATGTCCGAGACCCCTCCACCGCGACGCGCCGAAAGTGCATCAGGCAAACCCAGCGCGCGACGCGCGAAGAATCGTCACGCCAAGCCCGGCCTCGATGCGCACTTCTACGCCGAACTGCTGCATATCGCCGGGCTGCGCGAAAGCACGGCGGCGGGCAAGACCGTGGTCGCGCGGCGCGATGGCGCGCAACGCCAGCCGGGCGCGCTGATCGAACTGGCCATTGCGGCCATTGCAGCCATCGAGGCGCGCGATGCGAGCGAGATGCCCGAGCAGGCAGTGCTGCGCACGGCGCTGCGTCTGTGCATCGCGTGGCTCGGCCGCCTCGTGTTCCTCAAGCTGCTCGAAGCGCGCCTGCTCGCGCTGCACGACGGCGAGAGCGCATACGCGTTTCTGCGCAGCGCGCGCATCGACACCTTCGCGCAACTCGACGCGCTCTGTCACGACGTGTTCAGCGACGGCGCGGGCCACGCGCATCTGCCGCGTTTCGATGGCGCGATGTTCGAGTCCGCCGATCTCGCGACGCTCGCCATCGGCTTCAGCACGCTGTCAGACGACGCGCCGCTCGCACCGTTCGAAGCGACCGTGCTCACGCCCTCGCCGGCCGCGCCTGCGCGCAACACCGTCACCTATCTGCTCGATTTCCTCGACGCGTTCGAATTCGGCTTCGATGCCGGCACGCCAGTGAACGCGAGCGCGCAGCGTCGGCAACGCATCGACACCGCCACGCTCGGCCTCGTCTTCGAAAAGCTCAACGGCTATCGCGACGGCGCGTGGTACACGCCCGGCCGCGTCGCCATAATGCTGGCGCGCGCCGCCGTCACGGGCGCGGCGCTCGGCCGCTTCAATCAGATCGAAGGCTGGCGCTGCACGACGCTCGATCAGCTATCCGAACGAATCGAACGCAACAGTCGTCGCGAAAGCGCACGCGCGATTCTCGCCTCGCTGCGCGTGTGCGACCCGGCGGTCGGCACGGGCCATCTGCTCGTCTCGGCGCTCGACGAACTGATCGCGCTGAAAGCCCGCCTGCGCCTGTTCGACGACATCCCCGGTCACGCGCTCGCGGGCCTGCGTGTCGACGTCGCCGACGACCGGCTGAGCGTGACGCTCGCGCACGGCGTCGCGCCGGACCGCGAGCAGCAGCGCCGTATCGACGACGCGCTATATCGCGAGAAACGCGCGATCGTCGAGCAAAACCTCTTCGGCGTGGATATCGACGCGGACGCGCTCGGCATGGCGCGGCGGCGTCTCGCGTTCGAACTGCTCGCGCACGCCGCGTACGACGACGCGGGCCGCTTCGCGACGCTGCCGGATCTCACCGCGAACCTGCGGCAAGGCAATGCGGTGCTGAGCCGCGTGATCGACAGCGACGACGCGCAGAGCACCGCGCAAGACTTCGACTGGCGCGCCGAATTTCCCGCGCTGCGCGACGCGCACGGCACATTCACGGGCTTCGACGCTGTGCTCGCGAACCCGCCCTACGTCGACTCCGAACGCATGATCAACGAAGGCCAGCGCGCGCTGCGCGAGCAACTGGCGCGACGCTGGCCGAGCGCGCGCGGCAACTGGGATCTCTACATCGTGTTCATGGAGTTGGGCCTCGCGCTCACGGCGTCCCACGGCACGATGGCGTTTCTCACGCCCGACAAGTGGCTCGCGAAGCCGTTCGGCGCAGCGTTCCGCGCGCGCCATCTCGACGCGATCGAGCGCATCGTCGCGCTGGGTCGCGGCGTGTTCGAGCACGCGCTCGTCGATGCAATCGTCACGGTGTTTCAGCGTGCGGGCTGCGAAAACATCGAAACGGCGCGCCTCGATCAGGACCTGCTCACGCCGCTCGCACACGCGCCCAAACGCGACCTCGACGCGCCGTGGACGCTCGATGCGCTGCTCTCGCCGCATTACGCGTTCGTGCGCCGGCTCGCGCACGCGCACGGCACGCTCGGCGAGTTGATCGCGTGCGAAAACGCCTGCGCGACCTCGGATGCGTATGCGCTCGCGCCTTGCATCGACGAAGCGCGCGGCGCGTTCGATGCGCGCCGCCACTATCGCGTCGTGAATACGGGCACGCTCGGGCGCTACGTGTCGCGCTGGGGCGTGAAGCCAATGACCTATCTCGGGCAGCGCTACGCCGAACCGGTCGTCGAGCGCGAGCGCTTCGAAGCGGCGTTCGCGAATCGTTATCGCGCGAAGGCGGCGGCGAAAAAAGTGATCGTCAAAGGACTCACGCATCTCGACGCGACGCTCGACCTCGCGGGCGACACGATCCCCGGCAAGACCACGCTGATCCTGCGCGCAGACGACGACGCGTTGCTCAAATTCGCGGCGGCGGTGCTGAACTGCCCGCTCGCGGCCTTCGTCACGCGCGCGCGTTTCGGCGCGTCGAGCTACAACGGCGGCGTGGCCTTCACGAAGGCGATGATCGATGCGATTCCGGTGCCGCGCGACGCGAACGCGCGCGCGGACGTCGTGAAGCGTGTGGATCGCTTGCTAGACGCGCTCGGTTCCGCCGATGACGCGCCACGCAGCGAAGCGCTCGCGCGCGAGATCGACAAAGCGCTTTACGCGGCGTATGGGCTGGACGAAAGTGACATCGCGCTGATCGACGGCGATAGACGAGGCACGCGCCAGCGCGCCTGAAAAAGAAAAAGGGCTACAGCGTGTGCGCTGTAACCCTTTCTCGAACTGTTTTGGTGCCGGCTGCAGGACTCGAACCCGCCACCTGATGATTACAAATCAACTGCTCTACCAGATGAGCTAAGCCGGCGTAGCCCGTGATTCTACTTCATTTCACGATCTTGAGGTGACCCTTACCGCCTTTCGCGGCACCGTCGTCGCCGGTTTCACCCTTGCCGCTCTTCGTCGAGGCGGCAGATGCGTCCGACTCGTCGGTCTCGCCCGGCACGGCAGCAGGCGCCACGCTCGGCACCGCCGTCGGTCCGGCTGCCGGCGCCGTGGCGGGCGCAGCCGTTTCCTCGTGCTCGTCCTGCGCGGAAGGCAGCACGTCGTTCGCGTCGCCTGCCGGCGCTTCGACCGGGAACGCCATGCCCTGGCCGTTCTCGCGCGCGTAGATCGCCAGCACGTTCGACACCGGCACTTCGATCTTGTGCGACTTGCCGGAGAAACGCGCGTGAAACTCGATCATCTCATTGCCCATCTGCAACTGGCTCGTGGCCTCGAAGCTGATGTTCAGCACGATCTCGCCGTCGCGCACGAACTGGCGCGGCACCCGCGTGCGGTTGTCGACCCGCACCGCGATATGCGGCGTGAAGCCGTTGTCCGTGCACCACTCGTACAGCGCGCGCAGCAGATACGGCTTGGTGGAAATCTCTTGCATCAACAGTCCTCTGACGAGGCGGCCCGCCCGCGAGCAGCGCGCCGCCTCCGGTTTGCAACGGCGGCGGCCGACTTAGCGGCGCATCACCTTTTCCGACGGCGTCAGCGCTTCGATGTAGGCCGGGCGGCTGAAGATACGCTCGGCGTACTTCATCAGCGGCGCGGCGTTCTTCGAGAGTTCGATGCCGTAGTGATCCAGACGCCACAGCAGCGGCGCGATCGCGACGTCGAGCATCGAGAACTCTTCGCCGAGCATGTACTTGTTCTTCAGGAAGATCGGCGCAAGCTGCGTGAGGCGGTCGCGGATCGCGAGGCGTGCCTTCTCGTGATTCTTCTCGGCGGCCTTGCCCTTCTCGTTTTCGAGCGTGCTGACGTGCACGAACAGTTCCTTCTCGAAGTTGAGCAGGAACAGGCGCGCGCGCGCACGCTGGACCGGATCGGCCGGCATCAGCTGCGGATGCGGGAAGCGCTCGTCGATGTACTCGTTGATGATGTTCGACTCGTACAGAATCAGGTCGCGCTCGACCAGAATCGGCACCTGACCATACGGGTTCATCACGGCGATGTCTTCCGGTTTGTTGAACAGGTCGACGTCGCGGATTTCGAAGTCCATGCCCTTTTCGAACAACACCAGCCGGCAACGCTGGGAGAACGGGCAGGTAGTGCCGGAGTACAGAACCATCATGATTTACATTTCCTCAATAAACCCAAAAGGCCGGCGGGCAAAAACACCGCCTGAGGCTTCGCAGCCGCCAGACGGTGTTTCGTGACACCGGCCCCACGTCGGTCAGAACGTGCCTATTTGATATCTTTCCAGTACGCGGCGTTCAGTCGCCACGCGAAAAAGCTCAAGACGCCGAGGAACAGCAGCACCCAGACGCCGAGCTGCTTGCGGGTTTTCTGCTCCGGTTCGGACATCCAGCCGAGGTACGCCACCAGGTCGGCCACGGCAGAATCATAATCCACCGGCGAGAGCTTACCCGGCGTGACCTGTTGGTACCCCACAAAGCGGCGGACTTTTTCCCCGGATTCTTCGTCCACCGTGTCTTCGAACTTCGCGGTGCGCACGCCCTGCAATTCCCAGAGCACGTGCGGCATGCTCACGTTCTCGAACACCATGTTGTTCCAGCCGGTCGGACGCGTGTCGTCGCGGTAGAAGCTGCGCAGATACGTGTACAGCCAGTCGCGCCCCTTCGCGCGCGCTTCGACGGAGAGGTCAGGCGGCGCCACGCCGAACCACGCCTTGGCGTCGTCCGGACGCATGGCGATGGACATCGTGTTGCCGACCTTGTCCGTCGTGAACAAGAGATTATCTTCGATCTGCTTTTGCGGAATGCCGAGATCCTGCAACCGGCTGTAGCGCATCAGACTCGCACTGTGGCAGTTCAGGCAATAGTTTACAAACAATTGCGCGCCATGTTGCAGCGAAGCAAGATTTTCGCCGTTATCGGGTGCGCGGTCGAGCGGAATGTTTTCCTGCGCCGACACTGCTCCGACCCCAAAACCCGTTCCCACCATCGCGGCGCACGCCATCGCGAGCGCCGCGACGCCCCGCCGGACGCCGCGTGACAGGCCGAACGACCGGTTGCGCGTCAAGCCGCCCGCCCGCGCGAGCGTCGAAAAGAGAGATGCCATCGTCATGTCTTCCTCGCTCGCAAGTTAATGGGGCTTGAACCGCACGCGCTCGGGCGGCTGCTTGAACGTGCCAAGCGGCGTCCAGAACGGCATGCCGAGGAAGAACGCGAAGTAGATCAGCGCGCACACCTGCGCGATCAGCGTGGCCGCCGGCGATGGCGGCCGGGTGCCGAGGAAGCCCAAGGTGAGGAAGGCCGCCACGAACACGCCGAGGAAAACCTTGTGGAACGTGGGCCGGTAGCGGATCGACTTCACCGGCGCGCGATCGAGCCACGGCAGGAAGAACAGCGAGATCACCGCCGTGCCCATCACCACCACGCCCCAGAATTTCGACTCGGTGAAGGCCATCGCCAGAATCACGAGCACCGCCAGCACCGGCAGACCCGCGCGCCATTTGCCGCGCGCGCGCACCAGCGCGAACAGGCCGAGCAGCCCGATCACGATCATCAGCACGATCTTGAACGGGTCGGTCGTGGCGCGCAGCATCGCGTAGAACGCCGTGAAGTACCAGACCGGCGCGATTTCGGGCGGCGTCTGCAGCGGATTGGCCGGGATGAAGTTATTCGCTTCGAGGAAGTAGCCGCCCATTTCCGGCGCGAAGAAGATGATCGCCGCGAAGATCATCAGGAAGATGCACACGCCCATGAAGTCGTGCACCGAGTAGTACGGATGGAACGGGATGCCGTCGAGCGGAATGCCGTTCGCGTCCTTCTTCTCCTTGATCTCGATCCCGTCCGGGTTGTTCGAACCCACCTCATGCAGTGCGACGATATGCGCCACCACCAGCCCGAGCAGTACGAGCGGAATCGCGATCACATGGAACGCGAAGAAGCGGTTGAGCGTGACGTCGGACACCACGTAGTCGCCGCGAATCCACAGCGAGAGATCCGGGCCGATGAACGGAATCGCCGAGAACAGGTTCACGATCACCTGCGCGCCCCAGAACGACATCTGCCCCCACGGCAGCAGATAGCCGAAGAACGCCTCCGCCATCAGGCACAGGAAGATCGCGCAGCCGAAGATCCACACCAGTTCGCGCGGCTTGCGGTACGAACCGTACAAAAGCCCGCGAAACATGTGCAGATACACGACCACGAAGAACATCGACGCGCCTGTGGAGTGCATGTAGCGGATCAGCCAGCCCCACGGCACCTCGCGCATGATGTACTCGACCGAGGCGAACGCGAGCGTCGAGTCGGGCTTGTAGTTCATCGTCAGGAAGATGCCCGTGACGATCTGGTTCACCAGCACGAGCAGCGCGAGCGAGCCGAAGAAGTACCAGAAGTTGAAGTTCTTCGGCGCGTAATACTCGGACACGTGCGCCTTCCACGTCGCGGTCATCGGAAAGCGCTTGTCGATCCAGCCCGCGAGGCCCGTCGTCTCCACCACCTGTTTTTCTTGTCCCGTGGCCATCACGCTTCTCCTTTTTCGTCCTTGCCGATCACGATCTGCGTCGGTGACGTGAACATGTAGCGGGGGATGTCGAGGTTCTGCGGCGCGGGCTTGTTCTTGAACACGCGGCCGGCGAGATCGTAGGTGGAGCCGTGGCACGGGCACAGGAAACCGCCCGGCCAGCTGTCGGGCAGGTTCGGCTGCGGTCCTTCCTGGAAGCGCGGCGTCGGCGTGCAGCCCAGATGCGTGCACACGGCGACGGCCACGAGAATGTGCTGATGCTCGGCGCGCGAGCGGTATTCGTTCTTGCAGTAGTCCGGCATCGGGATCGAAAACGGATGCTCGGAATCGGGATCGGCCAGATCGGGATCGGCCTTCTTGCAGTCCGCCAGCATGCGGTCCGTGCGGTTGAGAATCCAGACCGGCTTGCCGCGCCAGGCGACCGTCATGAGCGAACCGGGCTGCAGACCGCTGATGTCGACTTCGACGGGCGCGCCGGCGGCGCGTGCTTTTTCGGATGGTGCAAACGAGCCTACAAAGGGTACGACAGTGGCGACGCCTCCTATGCCACCTGCTACGGACGTCGCAATCAGCCAGGTACGGCGGCTGCCATCGACGCGGTCATTTTCTTTGTCTCGCATCACATCGCCCCACTTCTGAGTTGGATTTATCCGTCATGCCATTGCTTACCCGCATGCTGCCGAACGCTAGTGTGCGCGAATGGAGTTGGCATTTACAAGGGGCGATCTCGAAAAAGCGCCCGAAGTCCTTGATAACTCGGGGTTTTCCCCCAGAAATCGGGATGCATTTCTTTTCGGTTTGTAAATGCCCGGTGAATAAATCCATGCGATCTGGGACACGCGCGCTTCAACAGCGCCATTTGCGCAATACGCGCAAGACGGAGAAACACTCAAACCGGATTGTCGATGTCGATAAAGAGATGATCGATATCAAAGGTTTCAGCCAGGTGCGCACCGACGGACTGCACGCCGAAGCGCTCGGTCGCGTGATGGCCGGCCGCGAGAAACGCGACGCCGCTCTCCGCCGAGGTGTGGAAAGTGGGCTCGGAGATTTCGCCGGTGAGGAACACGTCGGCACCCGCGTCGATGGCCGCGTCGAAGAGGCTCTGCGCCGCGCCCGTGCACCACGCCACGCGGCGCAGCTGCCAGTCGGGATCGCCGAGCACGAGCGGCGTGCGCCCGAGCGTCTGCTCGACCTGCGCGGCGAAGTGCGCGAGCGTGATCGGCATGGGCAGCGTGGCCATCCAGCCGAGATCCTGCTCGCCGAAACGTTGCTCGCCGATCCAGCCGAGCTTGGCGCCCAGCTGCGCGTTATTGCCGAACTCCGGGTGGCAATCGAGCGGCAGATGGTAGGCGAACAGGTTGAGGTCGTGCGCGAGCAGCGTCTTCAGGCGGCGATATTTGCGGCCCGTAATTTGCGGCGCCTCGTTCTTCCAGAAGTAGCCGTGATGGACCAGCACGGCGTCGGCGCCCCACTCGAGCGCGGCTTCCAGAAAGGCCAGCGAGGCGGTCACGCCGGTCGCGATCTTCTGCACGCGCCGCCGCCCTTCCACCTGCAGCCCATTGGGGCAGTAGTCCTTGAACCGCCCGGTTTCCAGAAGATTGTTCAGATACAATTCCAGTTCGATCCGATCCATATAATCCTCTAATCTTCAAATGCTTAGACGCTTTTGGCTGTTCTTCGCCCAGGCGGTGACGGTCCTGCTGGCGTTGATGTTCATCATCGCGACGCTCAAGCCGCAGTGGCTTCAGCACCAGGGGCAACTCGGCAAACAGCTGGCCGAACCCATCGTCGCGCTGCGCGAGGTGGCGCCGGGCATCGGCGGCGGCTCCGCCCAGGGGTCCTACGCGGACGCCGCCCAGAAGGCCATGCCCGCGGTCGTCAACGTATTCTCCAGCAAGGACGGCTCGCTGCCGCCCGATCCGCGCCAGAACGACCCGCTGTTCCGCTACTTCTTCGGCGATCGCAATCACAACCGCAAGCAGCAGGAACAGCCCGCCGCGAATCTCGGTTCGGGCGTCATTGTCAGTCCGGACGGTTACATTCTAACGAACCAGCACGTGATCGACGGCGCGGATCAGATCGAAATCGCGCTGTCCGATGGCCGCACCACCAACGCCAAGGTGATCGGCATCGATCCGGAAACCGATCTGGCCGTGCTCAAGATCAATCTGCCGAACCTGCCCACGATCACGCTCGGCCGGATGGATCAGGCTCGCGTGGGCGACGTCGTGCTAGCCATCGGCAATCCGTTCGGCGTCGGCCAGACGGTCACGATGGGCATCATCAGCGCGTTGGGCCGCAATCACCTCGGCATCAACACGTTCGAGAATTTCATTCAGACCGATGCGCCGATCAATCCCGGCAACTCGGGCGGCGCGCTCGTCGACGTCGGCGGCAATCTGCTCGGCATCAACACGGCCATTTACTCGCGCTCGGGCGGCTCGCTCGGCATCGGTTTCGCGATTCCCGTTTCCACGGCGCGCAGCGTGCTGGAGAGCATCATCACGACCGGCTCGGTCACGCGCGGCTGGATCGGTGTGGAGCCGCAGGACCTCACGCCCGAGATCGCCGAGTCGTTCGGCATCAACGAGAAGTCCGGCGCGATCGTCGCGGGCGTGCTGCAAGGCGGCCCCGCCGACAAGGCCGGCATCAAGCCGGGCGACATCCTGCTCTCCGTGAACGGCGAGTCCATCACCGACACCACGCGCCTGCTGAACGTGATCGCGCAGATCAAGCCCGGCACCGACGCGAAGGTTCACCTCGTGCGCAAGAACAAGGATCTGGATCTCGACGTCATGATCGGCAAGCGCCCGCCGCCGCCGAAACAGCCTGCCAACGAAGACGGCGAAGGCGACGACGACGGCGGTTGAGGTGGTTGAGGTCGGCAAGGCCGCACGCGCGGCCTCGTCTCTCACCTCAACGAATCGCGACGAACCGCAATAACGCGCACCAACCCGCACCAAACACAAAGGCCGCGAACGTCACCGTTCGCGGCCTTTTGTCTTTTGTCGCGCCGCGCTGTGCTGCGGCAAGATCGCGCGACGTCAGCTTGTCGCTTCGCTCTCGTCGGTGGCCTTCTTCTCGCCGGTGCCGATAAAGACGCGCGCGGCAATGATGCCCGCTTCGTAGAGGATGATCAGCGGGAGCGCCAGAATGAGCTGCGAGAACACGTCCGGCGGCGTCACGACCGCGGAGACGATGAACGCGCCAACGATCACGTACGGACGGATTTCCTTGAGCTTCTTCACCGTGAGCACGTTCATGCGCACGAGCAGCACGACGATGATCGGCACTTCGAAGGTCACGCCGAACGCAATGAACATCGTGAGCACGAAGCTCAGGTAATTGTCGATATCGGTCGTCATCTCCGCGCCGAGCGGCGCGTTGTAGTGCGCCATCACGCGGAAGATCGTCGGAAACACCACGAAGTACGCGAACGCCATGCCGCACAGGAACAGCGTGTAGCTGCTCGCCACGAGCGGCGCGACGAGCTTCTTCTCGTGCTGATAGAGCCCGGGCGCGACGAACGCCCAGATCTGGTAGAGCACGACGGGCAGCGCGATCACGAAGGCGACGAGCATCGTCACTTTCATCGGCACGAAGAACGAGCCGGTCACGTCGGTGACGATCATCTTGCCGTCGCGCGGCAGATTCTGCATGAGTGGGCGCGCGAGCAGCCGGAAGATGTCCGGCGCCCAATACACGAGCCCGACGAACACAACGATAACGGCAATGCCCGCGCGGATGATGCGGTCGCGGAGTTCGACGAGGTGCGAGATGAAGGTCTCTTCAGCGCCCTCGCCCTGGTTTTGCTGGGGGTCGCTCACACCGGCCCTCGGGGGTTGGAGATGGGGAAGTTCGAATGCGGCTGCGGCATCGCGATCTGGGAATGCGCGTCAGAAGAAACGCGTGGGCCGGCGCAGGCTGGCCGGCGTGTGCTGCGCGACGCGCGCCGCGCCCGACTGCACGCGCGTGCGCCGCAGCGTCGCGCGCTTGTACCACACGGGCGCCGCCGTCTGCTTCACGCGCCAGTTCTTGCGCTTTGCGGTGGGCGCGCCGGCATCGCCGGAACGCCATGCCGCCGCGGAAGAACCATCGGAAATTCCGGCCATGCCGGACACCGCGCTTTCCGCCGTGACGGCAGCCGGGTCCGCGCCGCCCGCGATGCTGGGCGACACGCTCGTGCCCTGGTTCCAAGCGTCGTTGAGCTCGGTTTCGTGCTTGCGCAGATTCTCGTGAACGTTCTTTTCGACGTTCTGCGCAGCCTGCTCGAACTCGCCCTTCATGCGGCGCAGTTCGTCGAGTTCGATCTCGCGCGTGACTTCGGCCTTGACGTCGTTGATGTAACGCTGCGCGCGCCCGAACAGCGCGCCTGCGGTGCGCGCGACGCGCGGCAGGCGCTCCGGTCCGAGAACGACCAGCGCGACGACGCCGATCAGCGCCATCTTCGTGAGACCCAGATCAAGCATGAATGGAGCTTTCCGTCAGCCTTGGAGCGGGAAAAAGCAAAACAGACACGGCAAGCAGATGACCGCCGCGCTTAGCGGAGGTCGTTGCTCGAGGTCTTGTCCTTGGCGTCGACGTCGACCGTGCCGCCGTTCTTCGGCAGTTCGCGCTTTGCCGCGTCGGGCGCTTCTTCGCCCTCGCGCATGCCTTCCTTGAAACCCTTGACCGCACCGCCGAGGTCGCTACCGATATTGCGCAGCTTCTTCGTGCCGAAGACGAGCGCCACGATCAACAACACGATCAGCCAATGCCAGATGCTCAACGAACCCATGATCAAAACTCTCCTTAACCCCGACGCCGCGCCTTGTGCGCAGCGAGAAAACGTTGGCGCGCCAAAGCGCGCTGCGTAAAAAACGGTCCGGTCACTCATAGTGCCTGCGAGGTGTGGCGGCTGCGTGGCATGCCAACCTCTTTATGCAGACCTTTGTTGCTTTATAGGCCCATGCGCCGCGTGCGTACAGAGACGCTGCACGCCTTCAACCCATGCGCTGCCACGGACGCGGGCCGGCCAGCAAATGCGCGTGCAGGTGATACACCTCCTGACCGCCGCCGGGCCCCGTATTCACGACCGTGCGAAAACCGGTGTCGCCGCCGGTGTACGACACGCCGAGATCCTTCGCGAGACGCGCCACCAGCACGAACATTCTACCAAGCAGCGGAGCGTCCTTTTCACCGCAATCGGCGAGCGTCGCGATATGTTCGCGCGGGATCACCAGCACGTGCGTCTGCGCCGCGGGGCGGATGTCCCGGAAAGCGACGAATTCGTCGTCTTCGTAGACACGCGTGCCCGGAATCGCGCCGTCGGCGATCTTGCAGAACAGACAGGTGCTGCGATCGTGGCTCATGATGCTCCCGGAATGACCGGCCCGCTTACCCTGCGGTCCCTCGGACCTGCGGCATCAAACCCACGCGCGCGGATCGCGCAGCGGTTTGTTGTCGTGCAGATACAGCCAGCCTTTGATGATACGGTACAACGTCCAGATCGCGACAGCCCACAAAATTGGAATGCCGATCAGCACGAAAAACAGCGCAATCCCGATCAGATGCCCGGCCAGCCCGAGCCAGAAGGTGCGGATCTGCCAGGTGAAATGCTGCTCGTAGGGCGTGCCCGCCGCTTCGTCGCGCTTGAGGTAATTGATGATGATCGCCACCAGCACGGTCACGCCGCCGGTGAGCCAGTAAAACGCATACAGACCGTAGAGCACGTGCGTGAGAGTGCGCAGACTGCGCAGGCGGTCCGCGTCGAGCGGATCGCGCACGGCTGGAGGCGGATAACCGCCGGGCGTCGTGGACATGTTGCGTCTCCCCTGGTGAGCGGCGCGCGCGCCGCGTGGGTGGGCAAGCGCCGCCGGAGTGCCCGGCGGCATGCGCCTGTCTGCGCGGGAACCCGCGCCGGGTCCGCCGTCAGTCGCCGTTCGCCTCGCGCTCCTGGCTCTTGCGCAGCGCCTTTTCTTCGAGGCCCGAGAGGCCTTCGCGGCGTTCGAGTTCCGCCAGCACATCGGCGGGGCTCAGGTCGAAATGCGAGAGCGTCACGAGGCAATGGAACCACAGATCGGCCATTTCGCCGACCAGCGCCTTCGGCGCGCCGCCCTGGCGCACGTCCTTGGCGGCCAGCACGACTTCCGTCGCTTCTTCGCCGACCTTCTTGAGCACCGCGTCGTCGCCCTTGTGGAACAGGCGCGCGACATACGATGCGTCCGGATCGCCGCCCTTGCGGCTGTCGATCACCGCCGCGAGGCGCAGCAGGGTGTCGTTGGTGTTCAGTTGCGTCATTTGTAGATGTGCTCGGGGTCTTTCAGCACGGGATCGACGGCGACCCAGCGGCCCTCGTCGACCGTGCCTTCGAATTGCTGGAAAAAGCACGAGTGGCGGCCCGTGTGGCAGGCGATGCCCGACACCTGCTCGATCTTGAGCAGCACGACGTCTTCGTCGCAGTCGAGGCGAATCTCGTGCACATGCTGCACGTGGCCCGATTCCTCGCCCTTGAACCACAGGCGCTGGCGCGAACGCGAGAAGTACACCGCGCGACGCAGCTCGACGGTCTTGGCGAGCGCCTCGCGGTTCATCCACGCGAACATCAGCACGTCGCCAGTCGTGGCTTCCTGGGCGATCACCGGCACGAGGCCGTTGGCGTCCCAGTTGATCTTGTCGAGCCAGCCCGCCTGTTCAATCGATCCGGTCGTCATGGCTTACATCCTCACCGAAATGCCCTGGTCGGCCATGAAGCGCTTCGCCTCGCCGACCGTGTGCTCGCCGTAGTGGAAGATGCTCGCCGCGAGCACCGCGTCGGCGTGGCCCTTGACGATGCCGTCGGCCAGATCCTGCAGGCCGCCCACGCCGCCCGAGGCGATCACGGGCACCGGCACCGCGTCCGAGACGGCGCGCGTGAGATCGAGGTCGAAGCCGCTCTTGGTGCCGTCGCGGTCCATGCTCGTGAGCAGGATTTCGCCCGCGCCGAACTCGGCCATCTTGCGCGCCCATTCGACGGCGTCGATGCCCGTGGCCTTGCGGCCGCCGTGCGTGAACACTTCCCAGCGCGGCGCTTCGCCCGGCGCCGAGGTGCGCTTGGCGTCGATCGCCACGACGATGCACTGCGAGCCGTACTTGTCGGCCGCATCGCGCACCAGTTGCGGATTCGCGACCGCCGACGAGTTCATGCCGACCTTGTCCGCGCCCGCGTTGAGCAGGCGGCGCACATCGGTGACGGCGCGCACGCCGCCGCCGACCGTCAGCGGAATGAAGACCTGCGAGGCCACCGCTTCGATGATCGGCAGAATCAGGTCGCGCCCGTCCGAGGTCGCGGTGATGTCGAGGAACGTCAGCTCGTCGGCGCCCTGATCGTCATAGCGGCGCGCGATTTCGACGGGGTCGCCCGCGTCGCGCAGTTCGACGAAGTTGACGCCCTTGACGACCCGTCCGGCCGTCACGTCGAGACAGGGGATGATGCGTTTGGGTAGAGCCATGATCTTGCCGGTGATGCCTGGTTAGTGTCGGTCGGGCGCCAAAGCGGACGCAAGCGGAGCAAGCCCGCATAGCGGGCGCGGCACCGCAGTGGGCCACAGCAGCAGGCCACTTCTAGCGGCTTCGGGCCGCGCGCGGCATAAAAGCAAAAGGCCTCCGCTCGCGGAGGCCGTGGGGGCGACGCTTACGCGTCGTCCGATTCGCGCAGGCTGTCCGCGCGCGATTGCGCCGCCGCGAAGTCGAGGTCGCCCGAGTAGATCGCGCGGCCGCAGATCACGCCTTCGACGCCCTCGTCTTCCACTTCGCAGAGCGCGTCGATGTCGGCGAGATTCGACAGGCCGCCGCTCGCGATCACCGGAATCTTCACCGCACGCGCGAGGCGCACCGTGGCTTCGATGTTGATGCCTTGCAGCATGCCGTCGCGGCCGATGTCGGTGTAGATGATCGACTCCGCACCGTAGTCCTCGAACTTGCGCGCGAGATCCACGACTTCGTGGCCCGTGAGCTTGCTCCAGCCGTCGGTGGCGACCTTGCCGTCCTTCGCGTCCAGCCCGACGATGATGTGGCCCCCGAACGCCGTGCACGCTTCCTGGAGGAAGCCCGGGTTCTTGACCGCGGCGGTGCCGATGATCACGTAGGAGAGGCCGTCGTCGAGATAGCGCTCGATGGTGTCGAGGTCACGGATGCCGCCGCCGAGCTGCACGGGAATCGTGTCGCCCACTTCGCGGATGATTTCGCGAATGGCATCTTCGTTCTTCGGCTTGCCGGCGAATGCGCCGTTCAGATCGACGAGGTGCAGACGGCGCGCGCCACGCTCGACCCAATGTCGGGCCATCGCCGCCGGTTCCTCGGAAAAAATCGTCGCCTGGTCCATATCGCCTTGTTTCAGGCGTACGCAGTGACCGTCTTTGAGATCGATGGCCGGAATCAGCAGCATAGCAATCGGGGAATATCTGGGAATGAGGTTGAAATCAGCCGGCTTCGGTGGATAAAAGGCCCGATCCGACGCCGTTTCGCTAGTTTAGTACAACTCTTTCGACGACCTTGCCAACGGAGATCGGCGCGGGGCGGCCTCGTTGGCCGGGCCCCGGCGCCGGTCTGCCTGCATTCAGGCAGCGCCGCATTCGAAATCAGGGGTTCCAGTGGACGAAGTTGCGATACACGCGCAAGCCTGCCGCGGCGCTCTTTTCCGGGTGGAATTGGGTCGCGAAAATGTTATCCCGCGCCACCGCCGAGGTAAAGGCCGCGCCGTAAGGCGTTTCGCCGACGGTATGCGACGCGTCGTCCGGCACCACGTAGTAGCTGTGCACGAAGTAGAAGAAGCTTTCGTCAGGCACGCCGTCCCACAGCGCATGCGCACGCGCCTGGCGCACGCGGTTCCAGCCCATCTGCGGCACCTTGAAACGCGAGCCGTCGTCCTGCAGCCGGCCCGCGAGTTCGAAGCGCACGACCTTGCCCGGCAACAGGCCGAGGCCCTTAGTGTCGCCTTCCGCGCTCCAGTCGAACAGCATCTGCTCGCCCACGCACACGCCCATCAGCGGCTTGCTGCGCGCGGCTTCGAGCACGGCGTCCTGCAGGCCCGATTCAGCGAGACTGCGCATGCAGTCGGGCATCGCGCCCTGGCCCGGCAGCACGACGCGGTCGGCTGCGCGGATCGCTTCGGGACGCTCGACGATCTGCACGTCGGCTTCCGGCGCGGCCTGCTTCAGCGCCTGGGCGACCGAACGCAGGTTGCCCATCCCATAATCCACAATCGCAATTGAAGTTTTCATCTCGATTCAGGCCGCGTGGGCCATGTTGGGCCTTGCCCGGTTTGCTTCGTGCCCTGGCTTCGCGAACAACTTCGGAGCGCCACCGCCCAGGCTCGCCGCCGATGCCGTTCAAACCCGTCAATCTACGCCTTGCGGCGCGCGCGCGCCCTTAACTGGCGCAGCGACGCAGCCGCGGGACGCCCGCCGGCACCGCTTACAGGCTGCCCTTGGTCGACGGAATCTTGCCGGCCTGGCGCTCGTCGAACTCGGCGGCCTGACGCAGCGCGCGGCCAAAGGCCTTGAACACGGTTTCCAGCTGATGGTGGGCATTGAGCCCGCGCAGATTGTCGATATGCAGCGTCACGCCCGCGTGATTGACGAAGCCGCGGAAGAATTCGATCGACAGGTCGACGTCGAAGGTGCCGATGCGCGCACGCGTGAACGGCACGTGGAACTCCAGGCCCGGACGGCCCGAGAAGTCGACCACGACGCGCGAGAGCGCCTCGTCGAGCGGCACGTAGGCATGGCCGTAGCGGCGGATGCCCTTCTTGTCGCCGATCGCCTGAGCGACCGCCTGACCGAGCGTGATGCCGACGTCTTCCACCGTATGGTGGTCGTCGATCTGCGTGTCGCCATGCGCCTCGACTTCGAGATCGATCAGACCGTGTCGTGCGATCTGGTCGAGCATGTGGTCGAGAAACGGCACGCCGGTCGCGAGCTTCTGCTCGCCGGTGCCGTCCAGATTGATTTTGACGCGGATTTGCGTTTCGCTGGTGTTGCGAACGACTTGCGCGACGCGCATGGCAATTTCCTTCAAACAGCCCGTACAGGAGGGATTAGAGAACGAAGCGCGCTTCTCAATACGGTGAACAGTGGGGACGATTCACTTGAGCACAAGCTTCAGGGCGGCGATCAGTTGCGCGTTCTCGTCGGGGGTCCCGACGGTCAGGCGCACGCAATTCGCCAGCAATGGGTGCATTTTACTCACGTTTTTGATCAAAACCCGCGCGGTCAACAGGGTATCGAACACGGCGTGGGCGTCCGGCACGCGCACCAGCAGGAAATTTCCCGCGCTCGGGAACACTTCGGCGCCCGGCAGTTTCGCCACTTCGGCGGCCAGTTGCGCCCGGCCCGCGCGCAGTTGCGCGGCCTGCGCGTCGAGCACGTCGAGGTGATCGAGCAGGAAATCGGCGGCGGCCTGGGTGAGCACGTTCACGTTGTACGGCGGACGCACCTTGTCGAATTCGTCGAGCCACGCGGCGCGGCCCGCGAGATAACCCAGACGAATGCCCGCGAGGCCCAGCTTCGACATCGTGCGCATGACGACGACGTTCGGGAACGCTCCCGCGCGCGGCAACCAGCTCGATTGCGCGAACGGCTGATACGCCTCGTCGATCACCACGAGCGAGCCCGCGGCGTCGGCGGCCGCGATCACGCGCTCGATGTCGGCGTCGTCGAACAGCGTGCCGGTCGGATTGTTCGGATACGCGAGCCAGATCACCGCCGGCTTGTGCTCGTCGATGGCGGCGAGCATGGCGTCGAGATCGAGCGTGAAGTCGGCGTTGAGCGGCACGCCGACGAAGTCGAGCTGCGCGAATTTCGCCGACATCGCGTACATCACGAAGCCCGGCACCGGCGCGAGCACCTTCGCGCCCGGCTTCGCGCACGCCATCGTGATCATGCTGATGATTTCGTCCGAACCGTTGCCGAGCAGCACGTCGCAGTCGGCCGGCACGCGCAGCGCGGTCTTGAGCTTCGCCAGCAGCGCCTCGGGACGCGGCGCCGGATAGCGGTTCAGCGCGACGCCCGCGAGATGCTCGCCCAGCTTCGCCGCCAGATCGGCGGGCAGCGGGAACGGGTTTTCCATCGCGTCGAGCTTCACGAAGCCGGATGCGTCGGGCACCGGGTAGCTCGTCATTGCGAGCACATCGGAGCGGATCAGATCTTGAGGTGTCGTCATGTCGGAAGGCTGGCGCGCGAGGCGGCAAGCCGGCAGGAACGGTCGGTTCGCAGCGCCCGGCTGCATGACCGTCCAGGTGATCGTTGGTCTCGGGTTGTTATCGGTGCCTTGTGAGGCATTCGCGGGGCCTGGCACATTGCTGGCTGCCATGGCCCGGCCGGTTACTTCGGATTTCCAGGCATCGGGCGCGGCCGCGGCGCCGGGCGGCGCCACGAACCGAGCTCGATTGCGCCGATCGGTGCTGCTCGACCGGCGCTGCCCGATCAGTTCTGCTTCATGCGGTATTCGGCGCTGCGCGCGTGGGCTTGCAGCCCTTCGCCGTAGGCCAGTTCCGCCGCGATCTCGCCCAGCGTCTGCGCGCCTTCCGCGCTGACTTCGATCAGGCTCGAACGCTTGATGAAATCATAGACGCCCAGCGGCGACGAGAAACGTGCGGTACGAGACGTAGGCAGCACGTGATTCGGGCCGGCGCAGTAGTCGCCAAGGCTTTCGCTGGTGTAACGGCCGAGGAAGATCGCGCCCGCGTGGCGGATTTCCGCGCCCCACTTCTGCGGCTCCAGCGCCGAGATTTCCAGATGCTCCGGCGCGATGTCGTTGGCGATCGCGCAGGCTTCGGCCATGTCGCGCACCTTCACGAGCGCGCCGCGATTCGTGAGCGACGTGGCGATCACGTCCGCGCGCGGCATGGTCGGCAGCAGTTCGTCGATGGCGGCTTCCACGCGCTTGATGAAGTTTTCGTCCGGGCACAGCAGGATCGACTGCGCGAGTTCGTCGTGTTCGGCCTGCGAGAACAGGTCCATCGCGACCCAGCGCGGATCGGTCGTGCCGTCGCAGATCACGAGGATTTCCGACGGACCGGCGATCATGTCGATGCCGACCGTGCCGAACACGCGGCGCTTGGCCGAGGCCACATAGGCGTTGCCCGGGCCGCAGATCTTGTCGACGGGCGGAATGGTCTGCGTGCCGTAGGCGAGCGCGCCCACCGCCTGCGCGCCGCCGACCGTGAACACGCGGTCGACGCCGGAGATCAGCGCGGCCGCCAGCACGAGCGGGTTCTTCACGCCGTCCGGCGTGGGCACGACCATGACGATCTCGCGCACGCCCGCGACACGCGCGGGAATTGCGTTCATCAGCACCGACGACGGATACGCCGCCTTGCCGCCCGGCACGTACAGGCCGACGCGGTCGAGCGGCGTGACCTTCTGGCCCAGCACGGTGCCGTCCGATTCGGTGTACTGCCAGCTATGCGAGCCGCACTCGATGCGCTGCTTCTCGTGGTAGCCGCGCACGCGCGCCGCCGCCGCTTCGAGCGCCGCGCGCTGCTTCGGTTCGAGACTTTCGAGCGCCGCTTCGAGTTCGCTGAACGGCAGTTCGAGCGCCGCGACGCTCGTGGCGTTCAGGCGGTCGAAGCGGTTCGTGTACTCGAGCACGGCGGCGTCGCCGCGCGCCTTCACGTCGGCGAGGATCTGCGCGACCGAGCGCTCGATGGCTTCGTCTTCGCTCGCCTCGAAAGCGAGCACCGCGTGCAGCGCCTTCTTGAAACCTTCGGCGCTGGAATCGAGTTTGCGCATCGTGATAGCCATGCTGGTATCCATCCGTATCGGTTGTGCGCGCGGCGCCTCACACGAGGCGCGCGGCGCGCGGACTGCTTATGCGGCCTGCTCGCCGCGCGACGCGCGTTCGAACGCGTCGAGGAACGGCCGCAGCGCGGCGCGCTTGAGCTTGAGCGCCGCCTGATTGACGACGAGGCGCGACGAGATCGGCATGATCTCTTCGACTTCGGCCAGATTGTTGGCGCGCAGCGTGCCGCCGGTGCTCACCAGGTCGACGATCGCGTCGGCGAGACCGACGAGCGGCGCCAGTTCCATCGAGCCGTACAGCTTGATGAGGTCGACGTGCACGCCCTTGGCCGCGAAATGCTGACGCGCGGCTTCGGTGTACTTGGTCGCCACGCGCAGACGCGCGCCCTGGCGCACCGCGTTCGCGTAGTCGAAGCCCGCCTTCACGGCCACCGACAGACGGCAGCGCGCGATGTCGAGATCGACCGGCTGATAGAGCCCGCCGCCGCCGTGCTCGTTGAGCACGTCCTTGCCCGCCACGCCGAAGTCGGCCGCGCCGTACTCGACATAGGTGGGCACGTCCGTCGCGCGCACGATGATCACGCGCAGGTTCGGATCGGTGGTCGGCAGGATCAGCTTGCGCGAGGTTTCCGGATCTTCGGCCACGTGCACGCCCGCGGCGGCCAGCAACGGCATCGTCTCTTCGAAGATGCGGCCTTTCGAGAGCGCGAGCGTCAGCGGCGCGCTGGAGGCGGCGGCCGGCGTCGGCCTGGATTCGACCGTGCTCATGCTTCGCTCCCCTTGATGCGCTTCACATTCGCGCCGATCTTCGTGAGCTTCGCTTCCATGCGGTCGTAGCCACGATCGAGGTGATAGATGCGGTCGATCAGCGTTTCGCCTTCGGCGCACATGGCGGCGATCACGAGGCTCGCCGACGCACGCAGATCGGTCGCCATGACCTTCGCGCCCGAGAGCTTTTCCACGCCCGCGATCAGCGCGGTCTTGCCGTCGATCGTGATGTGCGCGCCCAGGCGGTTCAGTTCCTGCACGTGCATGAAGCGGTTTTCGAAGATGTTCTCGACCACTTGCGAGGTGCCGTCGGCGATCGTGTTGAGCGCCATGAACTGCGCCTGCATGTCGGTCGGGAACGCCGGGTATTCCGAGGTGCGCAGGTTCACGGCGCGCGCGCGTTCGTGCATGCGCACGCGCATCCAGTCGTCGCCCTCTTCGATCGTCACGCCCGCTTCGCGCAGCTTGTCCGTGACCGCGTCGAGCGTGTGCGGACGCACATTGCGCAAGGTGACGTCGCCGCCCGTCGCCGCGACCGCGCACAGGAACGTGCCCGCTTCGATGCGGTCGGGAATGACCGTATGTTGCGCGCCGTGGAGTTTCTCCACGCCCTGAATCACGAGACGGTCGGTGCCGATGCCTTCGATCTTCGCGCCCATCGCCACCAGCAGGTGCGCGAGGTCGCCCACTTCCGGTTCGCGCGCGGCGTTTTCGATCACCGTCTCGCCGTCGGCGAGCACGGCGGCCATCAGCAGGTTTTCCGTGCCGGTGACCGTGATCATGTCGGTGACGATGCGCGCGCCCTTCAGGCGCTTCGCGCGTGCTTCGATGAAGCCGTGCTCGATGTTGATCTCGGCGCCCATCGCCTGCAGGCCCTTGATGTGCTGATCGACCGGACGCGCGCCGATCGCGCAGCCGCCCGGCAGCGACACCTTCGCCTCGCCGAAGCGCGCGACGAGCGGCCCGAGCACGAGGATCGAGGCGCGCATGGTCTTGACCAGCTCATACGGCGCGACGAGGTTGTTCACGTTCGAGGCGTCGAGTTGCACGCGCGCGCCGTCCTGCTCGGTGCGCACGCCCATCTGGTTGAGCAGCTTGAGCGTCGTGCGCACGTCCTGGAGGTCGGGCACGTTGTCGAGATGAACGGGTTCCGCGCTCAGCAGAGCGGCGCAGAGAATGGGCAGCGCGGCGTTCTTCGCACCGGAAACGGTGACTTCCCCTGCGAGCTTCCGCCCGCCGACGATGACGAGTTTGTCCATGCCTGAGGTTTCCTGATCGGTGCGACCGCTGTGCGGCGCTGCGTCGAGTTGAGCGGCGCCGCTGGCTGCGGCGCCTTTATCCTGGGTAATTCGCACTGAGATTCCAGATTATGCGTTCTGCCATTCGGCGGGCGTGAGCGTCTTCATGCTGAGCGCGTGGATTTCCGCGCGCATGCGGTCGCCGAGCGCCGCATAGACGAGCTGATGGCGCTGGATCAGACGCTTGCCTTCGAAAGCCGACGAAACGACGACCGCGGAGAAGTGCGTGCCGTCGTCGCCCTCGACCTCCAGATGCTCGCACGCGAGCCCGGCCAGGATGTACTGCTTGAGCTGTTCCGAAGACAACATGGTGAGAGGCTCCTGCCTGAATTTCACTTAGTGGCGCAGCTTGTAGCCGCTTGCGAGCAGACGCATCGCGAGCGTGGCCAGCACCACGAAAAAGACGAAAACGATCGCGAGGCTCACGAGCGGGTTAATGTCGGACAAGCCGAAGAAACCGTAGCGGAAGCCGTCGATCATGTAGAAGAACGGGTTGAGCCGCGACACTTCGCGCCACACCGGCGGCAGCGTATGCGTCGAATAGAACACGCCCGACAGGAACGTGAGCGGCATGATGAGAAAGTTCTGAAACGCCGCGAGCTGGTCGAACTTCTCGGCCCAGATCCCGGCGATCAGGCCGAGCGTGCCGAGAATCGCCGAGCCGAGCACCGCGAAAGCGATGATGTAAAGCGGCGCGGCAAAGCTCATCGGAATGAACCAGATCGTCACGACGAACACGCCCGCGCCCACGGCGAGGCCGCGCACGATCGAGGCGAGCACGTAGGCGCCAAACATCTCCCAGGCGGCCAGCGGCGGCAATAAGACGAATACGAGATTGCCCGTGATCTTCGACTGGATCAGCGACGACGACGAATTCGCGAACGCATTCTGCAGCACGCTCATCATCACGAGACCCGGAATCAGGAAGCTCGTGTACTCGACGCCCGGATAGACCTCGACGTGGCCGCGCAGCGCGTGACCGAAGATCGTCAGATAGAGCAGCGCGGTGATGACCGGCGCGAGCACGGTCTGGAAGGCGACCTTCCAGAAACGCAGCACTTCTTTGTAAAACAGCGTACGGAAACCGCTCATGCGAGCCCCTCGATCACTTCCGGACCGTTCATCACCTGCACGAAGACGTCTTCGAGATCGGCCTTGCGCACTTCCATTTCCTCGAGCTTGCAGCCGTTCGCGCGGCACAGCGCGAGGATGCGCTCCACGTCTTCGTAGCTGTTCAGGCGCAGCAGATGTTGATTGCCGCCGCCGTTCGGCAGATTCGAGGTATCGACTTCGAGCGCGCGCAATTCGGTCGGCAGCGCGCCTTCCGAGAAGCGCAGGAACAGCTGCGTGCCCGCGAAGCGCTGCAGCAGCGTGCTCGTGCGTTCGAGCGCCACGACTTCACCGCGGCGCAGCATGGCGATGCGGTCGCAGAGCTCTTCCGCTTCTTCCAGATAGTGCGTGGTGAGCACGATCGTGTGGCCTTCGCGGTTCAGGCGCGCGATGAATTTCCAGAGCGTCTGGCGCAGTTCGACGTCGACGCCCGCCGTGGGCTCGTCGAGCACGATCACGGGCGGACGATGCACCAGCGCCTGCGCGACCAGCACGCGGCGCTTCATGCCGCCCGACAACGCGCGCATGTTGACGTCGGCTTTCTCGGTGAGGTCGAGATTGGCCATGACTTCGTCGATCCACGCGTCGTTATTGCGCAGACCAAAGTAGCCGGACTGGATGCGCAGCGTCTCGCGCACCGTGAAAAACGGATCGAACACCAGTTCCTGGGGCACGACGCCGAGATTGCGGCGCGCGTTGCGGTAATCGGTGACGACGTCGTGGCCGCGGACTTCGATCGTGCCTTCGTCGGCACGCGCGAGGCCGGCAAGCGCGCTGATGAGCGTCGTCTTGCCCGCGCCGTTCGGGCCGAGCAGCCCGAAGAACTCGCCCTCTTCGACCGTGAAGCTGACGCCTTTGAGCGCCTGAAGCTCTTTGTAGCGCTTCTTGACGTTGCGGATTTCTATGGCTGGCATGACTCGGACGCCGCCCGTGGTAAACGGTGCGGCCGGTAAGTGCATCAATGCTGCGGGGAAGACCGGAATTGGGGACGGCACAGGCCGTCTGCTGCGCTACCCGATCGAGCCGGGGCAACGCCCAAAAAACATTTGATTATAGGCCAAGTCGGAAGGCCCGGCCTGGGCCTGGCGTTGACTTGAAGGGGGACGCGGCGGCTCGGGGAGCCGCCGCGCGTCAATGTCGCTCGTGGAGGAGCGAATCGACGCCATAGGCGCGCGCGAGGGACGCGAGCGCGGCGGGCAGATTGACGACGCTCAGGATGGCGCCGCGTTGGCTCGCGGCGCGTTGCCAGGCGAGCAGCACGGCGAGCGCGGACGAATCGAACTGCGTGAGCGGCGCGCAGTCGACGGCGGTCGCGCCCGACGCAATCTGCGCGAGCCCCGCCGAGAGCGCGGCCTTCGCGCTCTCGTGGGTCAGCGTGGCGCCGGTGGCGAAGCGTTCGCTCACGAAGCGGCCTTGCCCGAAGCCAGCTGCTGGTTACGCTGCGTGAGGAAGGTGATCAGACCTTGCACGCCGCCCTGCTGGATCTTTTCCTGGAACTGCTGCTGGTACGCCTGGATCAGCCATGCGCCGAGCACGTTGATGTCATACACGCGCCAGCCTTGCGCCGTCTTGTACAGGCGGTAGTCGAGTTCGATCGGCTGGCCGTTGTTCATGACGGTCGAGCGGACCACGACGTCGGTGTCGTCCGGGTTCGCGCGGAACGGCTTGTAGTCGATCTGCTGGTCGCGCACCTGGGCGAGCGCGCCCGAGTACGTGCGGATCAGCAGCGTCTTGAACTGTTCGATGACCTGTTGCTGCTGGTCGGGCGTCGCCGTGCGCCAGTTGCGGCCCATCGCGAGCTGCGTGGTGCGGCGGAAGTCGGTGTACGGCAGGATCTTCTCGTTGACCAGTTGCGTGATCTTGCTGATGTCGCCGGACTGGATCGACTTGTCACCCTTGATCTGGTCCATGACCTGCTGCGTGATCGACTTGACCATCGCATCGGGGTTGCTGGTGTCGACGGACTGCGCGGACGCCGTGCCGGCAAACGCGAAGAACATGGCGAAAATCGGGAACAACAAGAATTTTTTCATATCGTGTCCTGCAAGTTGGGGAGGCGCGATTTCGGGCGATGAGCCCCGAATCGCGCCTGTTATTCGAGCCAACGATAGCACGCGAGTTCTATCGCACTGAGTCAAAGAGTGCCAGGAAATTGCGACAAGCGTTTCAGCTTGTTACGTCGGACCTGAGCGCTCCGGACGCCGGAAAACCGGCGTTCCGCCCTGTGCGAACCACTCGCCGCCGCCTCTCAATGCAGACGCAGGAGGCTCGGGAAACCGATGCGCGCGGGCGGGACGACGTCGCCGCCCGGCACCGTGGTCTGCGAGGCGCCGGAAGCCG
>NZ_JAAGPN010000005.1:0-88329 GCF_017104805.1 Paraburkholderia sp. Ac-20347
CAGATCGGGCCGCGTCCGGGCGCAACGGCGGCCAGGCGCTGCTTGGCTGGTCCTGCGACATGGGACCGCTCGAACACTCGCTCGGCGTCGAACGCGCGCGCGAACTGTGGGACAGCATGCGCTGGGCCGCGCGCGAAGTGCGCGAGTTGCCCGCGCGTCATGGTTTTGACATCGACTATCGGCCGGGCAGTTTGTGGACCGCCGTGAAGCGCAGCCGCGTTGCGCTGCTCGAAGCAGCGCGCGACGAAGCGCAGCAGAAGTGGGGCTACGACGCGCTGCGCGTGATTTCCGAAGCGGAGATGCCCGAGTGGGTGGGCAGCCGTCGCTATCGCGCGGCGCTCTACGATCCCGAGGCGGGGCATCTGAATCCGCTCAAGCTTGCGCTCGGTCTCGCGGCGGCGATCGAGCGCGCGGGCGGGCGCATTTTCGAGCTGACGCGCGTGCGCGAGTGGCGCGAAACGCCCGCCGGTTTCGTCGTCACGACGCCGCACGGTACGTTGCACGCCGGTACGCTCGTGCTCGCCTGCAATGCCTATATCGATCGCCTTGACCGCGATCTCGCGCGCCGCGTGCTGCCCGTCGGCACGTATCAGGTCGCCACCGCGCCGCTCGATCCGTCGCTGGCGCTGTCACTGCTGCCGCGCAATAGCTGCGTGATCGACAATCAGTTCGTGCCCGACTACTTCCGCCTGAGTCCCGATCATCGTCTGCTGTTCGGGGGCGCGTGCACCTATCTCGGCGGCATCCCGAAAGACATTCGCGCGGCGATCCGCCCGAGCCTCGAACGCGCGTTTCCGCAGCTGCGCGGCGTGGCGCTCGACTATGCGTGGGGCGGCCATATCGATATCAGCATCCGGCGCACGCCCGATGTCGGGCACGCGCGCGGGCGCTACTGGCTGCAAGGCTTTTCCGGTCACGGCGTATTGCCGACGCTGGCCGCCGCGCGCGCGGTGACCGACGCGATCCTCGGCGACACGCGCTTGCTCTCGCATTACGAGGCCATCCATAATCCGCGTTTCCCTGGCGGCGACGCGCTCGCCGCGCCGCTCGAGGCGCTCGGCAAGCTCTGGTACCGGCTGCGCGATGTCGTCTAGCGACGCGGCCCGCGCTTCAATTCCGCCCGATCCGATGGAATGCACATGGACAAGCAGGAAGAAATCGAAGGTCTCGCGATCCTGATTCGCGATCTGCGCAAGCACAAGAAGGTGACGCTGGCCGACCTCGCGCAGAAGATCGGGCGCTCGGTGGGCTTTCTCTCGCAGGTCGAGCGCGGTCTCTCGCGGCCCACGGTGGCGGATCTCACGGCGATCGGCGAAGCGCTGCAGACGCCCACCACGTACTTTTACAGCGTGAGCAAGCCGCGCGCGCTGCCGTGGGTGACCCGGCCCGGCGAGCGTCGCACGCTTTATTACGGCGGCGGCATCACCGACGTGCTGGTGTCGCCGACCATGTCGTCGGGCGGATTTTCGATGCTGGAGAGTCTGCTCGAGCCGGGCGCGACGAGCGGCGAGCGTCCCGTCGATGACAGCGACGAGCAGGGCGGTTTCGTGCTCGAAGGCGAACTGACGATCTGGGTCGATGGCGAAAACGAGGAAGTGACGCTGCGCGCCGGCGACAGCTTCCAGTTGCCGTCACGCTGTCGTTTCAGCTACGCGAACCGCTCGGAACAGAACTCACGCGTGCTCTGGGTGTTTGCATAATTACGCCTGTTTCTGGCGGCACTAGCTGCCGTGCGTCGCGTGGCGGCGTATTCATGGTTATTTGTACTCCGAACTAAATGTCGAAATAAGACCCGAAAAATATTGTCATTCTCGCGACACGAACAAGAGGAAATCGAAGTGACTGTCCATGAAACTGCCCACGAAACTGCGCATGAACCCGCCAACGCCGCCGATCTGCTGCGCGAAGTCCGCGCGTTTCGCGCCGCGCATCCCGACGTGCGTTACGTCGATCTGATCTGCCTCGATCTTCCAGGGCATTTCTACGGCAAGCGCTATCCGATCGACATGCTCGAAAAGGTCGCCGCGGGCGCGCTCCTCAAACTGCCGCAAAACTGCATCCTGCTAGGCACGCAGGGCGGCGTGTACCCGATCGGCGATTATTGCTTTCGCGACGGCGACCCCGACGCGCCGCGCCGTCTCGTGCCCGGCACGCTCAAGCGTGTACGCTGGGAATCGCAGCCGCTCGCGCAGATGCTCATCACCTCGGACGGCACGGCGGCGCCCATCGGCTTCGAGCCGCGCGAAGTGCTCGCGCGCGTGCTCGAACGTTTCCGGAGGCGCGGGCTCAAGCCGGTCGTCGCGTTCGAGCTGGAGTTCTATCTGTTCGATGCGAAGCTCAGCGAGGGCATGCCGCGTCACGCGCGCGATCCGCGCGTCGGCGACGAGGACGATCAACCGAACATGCATATCGAGCGCCTGTCGCGTTTCGCGCCGGTGCTGCACGAGATGGTCGACGCGGCGCGCGAGCAGGGCGTGGACGCGACCGTCATCACGGCGGAGCTCGGGCCGGGCCAGTTCGAGATCAACTTCGGCCATTGCGACGACGCCTTGCGTGCCGCCGACTGGTCGGCGCTCTTTTGCCGCAGCATGCGCGGCGTGGCCACGCAGCACGGTTATCGCGCGAGCTTCATGTCGAAGCCGTGGCTCGACGCGCCGGGCAGCGGCATGCACGTGCACGTGAGTCTCTACGACGAAGCCGGCCGCAACGCGCTCGCGGCGAACGGCCGGCGCGGGCTGCGTCACGCGGTGGCCGGTTGCCTCGCGCTGCTGCCGAATTGCATGCCGGTTTTTGCGCCGAATCACAACGCGTTTCGCCGCTACGGCGCGATGGTCAACGCGGCGAGCCGGGCGAGTTGGGGCTTCGAGGATCGCGACGCGTGCATTCGCATTCCGGAGTCGGACGAGGCGAATCTGCGGATCGAACACCGTCTCGCGGGCGCCGACGCGAACCCGTATCTGGTGCTCGCCGCGATCCTCGCGGGTATCGAATATGGCCTCGACGCGCAGCAGGAACCCATCGCGCCGCTCAACGAAAACCGTGCCAGCGGCGTCGATTTTCCCGGCGACATGCTCTCGGCGGTAGCCGCGATGCGCACGCATTCGGGCGTGCGGGAAGGGCTCGGCGAGGACTTCACGATGGTTTTTTGTGAAAATAAACGGCAAGACCATCTCGATTTCATGAACGCCCTCCAGGCGCGCGAATATCGGTGGTTTTTGTGAAATTACGCGAAATAGCCACAAAATAAGTGAGAAAATCGCTCTGCACGAATCGTTCCAGCTTGCGGAAAGACGGTGTAAGCCCCGTGTGCCGGAGGTTTCGATATGCAACGCGATTTGCCTGTTTCGCCCTTGTGCGGTAGGGTATGCAGGTTTTCTCAACTCAACACAGGAAGCAGATGAACAAACAGGAACTCATTGACGCAGTCGCCGCAAGCACGGGCGAGACCAAGGCAGCCACGGGAGCCGCAATCGACGCGATCCTCGAAGTGGTCACCAAGGCGGTCACGTCGGGCGATTCCGTGCAGCTCGTCGGCTTCGGTTCGTTCTCGACCGGCCAACGTGCCGCTCGCGTCGGCCGTAACCCGGCCACGGGCGCGGAAATCCAGATCGCTGCGGCGAAGACGGTGAAGTTCACGGCTGGCAAGGCCTTCAAGGACGCCGTCAACGCGTCGTGATGTCGTCTGCCGCCGGCTGACCGCCGCTGATTGGCTCGCTGATTAGTCCGGTTAGCCGCGTCGTCGAACCAGGCGGGCGCGGACGGCAACTTGCCGTCTGCCTCCGCCGCGTGGCACGCCTTCGGGCGGCAACGCATCTCAAGCCGGGAGCAGGGCGCGTCGCGTCTTGCTCCCGGTGTGCATTTCTGGCGTGGTTTTTTACGTCGCGCCGTTTGCGTTCCGGTTTTTTACGCCGGGTTCTTTACGCGCCGTTACGCGCCCGGTTACGCATCGTCCTTGCCCGCCGAGGCGCGCAAGTCGTCGTTCACCGCGCCGTTTCGGTACAGCTCGTAGCGCTGCCGTTTGGCCTCGTACATCGCGGCGTCGGCTTCGCGCAGCATGCCCTCCACGCTTTCGCCTTCCCCGCAGCTCGCCCAGCCGAGCGAAAAACTCAGACGCGGCCCGCCGTAGAACTGGTTATTCAGCTCGACGAGTTTCGTGATGCTGTCGGCGACGATTTCCGCATCGCGCGCGTCGGCGCCAGGCATCAGCACGGCAAATTCGTCGCCGCCGATCCGCGCCGCGTGATACGGCTTCTGGATCGCCTTCGCAAGCACTTCGCCCGCGCGACGCAGCAGCGCGTCGCCGGCGGCATGACCGAGCTGATCGTTGACGGTCTTCAGATTGTCCATGTCGACCACGATCGCGCTGACCGGGAACGGCCCCTTGCGCTGCAGCCGGTTCAGTTCATCGACGTAGAACGAGCGATTTTTGAGCTTCGTGAGCACGTCGTGTTTGCCGAGGAATTCGAGGTATGCCTCGGCTTTCTTGCGCGCGGTGATGTCGGTGAGCGCGAGCAGTACGAGATCCCACTTTTCTTCGTGGCCGGGAAACACCGAGAACTGCAGGTGCACATTCAGCTCGCTGCCGTCTAGCGCGTAATTGACAACTTCGCGCTGCTGAAACAGGCGGCCTTCCCAGAGATCGAGCAACTGCTCGCGAAAATGCGGCCGCATCTCGTCGCGGAACACGTCGGGCAGACGCGCGAGCAGCGTGGCCTTGTCGGGCGAGCGATACATGCCGAGCGTGTAGTGATTCACGTCGACCACCTGAATCTCGCTCATGCAACGCTCGACGAACTCGGGATGCACGTCGGTGAACGTGCGGAAATCGACGATGCCCTGCATGCGCGCTTCTTCCAGCAGTTCGCGGATCGCCGAGAAGTTTTCGACCCACAGCGAAACCGGCGCGTGCTCGAAAATGCCCTGCGCGTAGAGCTGGCTCGCGGCCGCGCGCTGACGCGCGTCCTCCAGCGCGGAGACGTCCTCGATCGCCACCAGCACGCGGCTCCAGTCCGCTTCATGGCCGGGCAGGATCACGCCGTTCAGCAGAATGTCCATGCGCCGGCCGCCGAGCGTGTAGTTCACGCTCTTGCTCTGGAAGCGCGGCTCGCCGGCCCACATCTGTTCGAGTTCGCCGACGTGGGCCTGAAACATGTCGTCGCGCAGCACGTCGGCGAGGCGCGCGGTGAGTTCCTCGTGACTGCTCGCGCCATAAAGCTTGAGCGTGTGCTGGTTCACCTTGAGCACGCGGATGCACGCCGAGCATTCGGCGACGCGGCGCGGATCTTCTTCGAGAAAGGCGCGAATATCGACGACACCCGCCGCCCGCCAGCGCTCGAACAGCGCACGCAGCTGGCTATAGTCCTCGAGCCACAACGAGGTGGGCGTGACGTCGAAGAAGTCGAGCAGGTCGACGCCCATATTGGCAAAGCTGGCGGCGGTGGCCGGAGTGCCTTGTTGCATAGCGGTGCAGTGTGGTGGCGAGGTTGGGGGCGCGCCCGGTCCCGCGCGCGGCGGCTGGGTGCGAGGGTTGTTGTAGTGCGAGGCGCGCGATATCCGGAATCCTACCCGAATACCGGCCGCATGAAACTGCGTTCATAACTCACGATGCAGCGGTTTTCACTGGCGTAGGCGAAGGCCGCCTGGCAGTCGGGATCGGCCGCCGAACGCTCGCGGTAGGTTTCGTAAGCCGCGAGACTCGGGAAGGAAAACAGCGCGAGCGCGATATTGTTCGCGCCTTCGGATGGCAGAAAGTAGCCGTGATGCTGGCCGCCGAAGCGCTCGACGAGCGGAATCCACATTCTGGCGTAAGTCTCGAATTCGGCCAGACGGTAAGGGTCGATGACGTAACGCAGGGTGCAGGTGATCACGGCGGTGGTCCTTGTTCGAATGCGGAGGGCTGGCCGCGAGACCCATCGGCGCGTGCCTCCTGTGACGGATCCGCACGATTGTAGCGATCCGGAGCGCGCGCCGGATATCCGGTTGATACCTGTCAACGCACGCTTTTCCTCGGCCTCTAAAGTCAAAAAGTGTAAAGGCAACGACTGCGGCACGAGAGGAGGGAACGCGATGTATGAAAGGATTCTGGTCGCCTACGACGGCAGCGCGATGTCGCGCGCCGCGCTCGCCCATGCGATCCGGCTCGCCGATATCTGCGGGGCGGAGTTGCGCGTGGTGCACGTGCTCGACGCCGTGTCGCCGTTCGGGCTGGGCGCGGGTTATGTGCCCGCCGATCTGCTGGACGCCATGCGCGGCGACGCGCGGCGCCTGCTGAGGGAGGCGTACGAACAGGCGCGCGTGGCGGGCGTGGCCTGCGAGACGGAGCTGGTGCAGCTCGCGAACCTGCGCGACGATATTGCTGGCGGCGTCGCGCGCGAGGCGGCGGCGTGCGGCGCGCGGCTCGTCGTCATCGGCACGCATGGACGGCGGGGTATGCGCCGTGCATTGCTCGGCAGTGTGGCCGAGCGTGTCGCGCGCCAGGCGCCGTGTCCGGTGCTATTGGTGCGTGCCGACGATGCCGACGCCGCCGCGCAAACCGGCAGCGCCGCCGAGGAATCGACGGAAGCCGGCGGCTAGGCTTGTTCGAGGTCGAAGCCTTCGTCGAGCCAACCGGTGATGCCGCCGATCATCAGCTTCACCGGGCGGCCGAGTTTTGCGAGCCGGATGGCGCCGCGTGTCGCGCCGTTGCAGTGCGGCCCCGCGCAATACGTCACGAACAGCGTGTCGAGCGCATACGCTTCAAGCTTCGATGCGACGATCTTGCCGTGCGGCAGGTTGATCGCGCCCGGTACGTGACCCTGCGCGTAGAGCGCGGGGCTGCGTACGTCGAGCAGTACGAAATCGGGCTGGCGGCTGCGATCGGCGAGGGCCGCATGCACGTCCCAGCAATCGGTTTCAAACGCCAGCGAGGCGCTGAAATGTGCCAGCGCATCCGCGCTCGCGGCGGCGGGAATCTCGCTGACGAAAGAAGTGCGCTGCGAGGAAATCTGCGTCTGAACGGTCATGGTTGCGCTCCATATTCGAGTGTCGATGCGAGGCATTGTCGCGTGCGCAGCCACTTTGCCGACAGTGGCGCGATCGTCATTTTCCGGTAACATCGCGCCATGTCCGATACCGCTCCTCATCTCGTCGTCGCGCTGGCTTATGACCGTCTCTGCACCTTTGAATTTGGCTGCGTGACGGAGCTGTTTGCGCTCGATCGTCCCGAACTCGACGTCGCGTGGTATCGCTTCGCCGTGTGCGCGGCGGAGCGCGGGCCGCTGCGTGCGGCGGGCGGCGTGACCGTGTCGGCGCCTTATACGCTGGCCATGCTCGATCGCGCGCAGACCATCGTGATTCCGGGCTGGCGCGACACCGACGAGCGTCCGCCCGAGGCGCTGCTGCGCAAATTGCGCGCCGCCCACGCACGCGGCGCGCGTTTGTGTTCGATCTGCTCGGGCGTGTTCGTGCTCGCGGCGGCGGGCGTGCTCGACGGCAAGCGCGTCACCACGCACTGGCGCTATGCGGAGGCGTTGCAGCAGCGCTATCCGCAGCTTCAGGTGGAAGCCGACGCGCTCTATATCGACGAAGGCCAGGTGCTGACCTCGGCCGGATCGGCGGCGGGCATCGACATGCTGCTGCATCTCGTGCGCCGCGATCATGGCGGCGAAGTGGCCAATCGCGTGGCGCAGCGGCTCGTCGTGCCGCCGCATCGCGAAGGCGGCCAGGCGCAGTTCGTCCCGCGTCCGATGCCGCGCGACGAAGGCAGTCCGCTCGCGCGGCTGATGGATTGGGTGCGCGCGAATCCGCGTCTCGAACATAGCGTAGCGTCGCTGGCCGCGCGCGCGGCGATGAGCCCGCGCACGCTGCAACGGCAATTTCTCGACGCCACCGGCATGGGCCCGTACGAATGGGTCGTGCGCGAGCGGGTGAGCGTCGCGCGCGATCTGCTGGAAGCGCGCCCGACGCTGAGCATGGAGCGCGTCGCGGAACTCGCGGGTTTCGGCTCGGAAGAGTCGTTGCGGCGGCATTTCCGGCGCATCGCGCTGACGAGTCCGGCGGCGTATCGCGAGCAATTCGCGCGTGGCGCGCGCCGCACGGGTTTGTCGGGTCGTCAGACTCGGTAATCGGCGTTTCGCTGCGATGCGTCGGATGCCGCGCACACGCGGATAACGCCCGAATCGACTTTCTCTTTTGCCCAGACGGGCCATTTCATTCACGTCGCTCAGACGCGTGCCTGCATGCCTCTGCGCATCGCATGGTCGTGGCGTTCGGCTGCGGATCGCGGCCCGCGCATCGTTCCTGCGCTTTCCGTCACCCATACCGCTCAAACCTTTCGCGTACTTGAGCGCCTACGCGTGAATCTGCTGCGAGTGCTTACGCCCTCGGAAAAGGAGCGCCGGGAGCTCACGCCGGATTCACCCTGACACGTCTCGGCGCAAAGCTGGTTGGCCGTGCTGAATCAAGCGCTCGAGCCATCCGCGACCAGACGCGCGGCGCTGGATTCCCGAGCATCGCCAGCGAGCCCCGGCGGCGCCCTGAATAGCTGGGGTGGCCGAGCGCATTTTTAGCCCTATACGCACGCTACATAAACGAACTGGTATTTGATGCAAATCAAATCTTTACATTTTTTGAAAGAATATTTCTCTTCCTTACGGGAGTATGGCCGCCATAGTTAATTCGTCATACAAAAATGAATCGGAATAAATACCGTCTCGTATTTAACAAGCTCCGGGGAATGTTAATCGCTGTGCAAGAGTCGGCGATGGGGCGCGGGACAGGATCGACGCGCAGTGATAGCCGCACGCCTGGAACCTTGCGTAGTTTTACCCTGTTTTCGATGGTCGCCTCGGCTTTCGCCGCGATTATCCTGTTTGGCGCAGCCTCTCCCGTATTCGCACAGCTTGTTCCGTCCGGTGCGCATCCGGCCAACGTGATTAATACGGCCAACGGGATTCAGCAGGCCAATATCACCAAACCGTCCGGTGCGGGCGTATCGGTGAATACCTGGTCGCAGTTTGATGTGCCGAAAGCGGGCGTCATCCTGAATAACTCGCCTGTGGTCGTGCAGACGCAGCAGGCCGGATATATCAACGGCAATCCGAATTTCGGCGCGAATGACGCCGCAAAAATCATTCTGAACCAGGTCAACAGTAACAGCCCCTCCCAATTGCGCGGTTACGTTGAAGTCGCTGGCCAGAAAGCGGACGTGGTCGTGGCGAATCCCTCGGGGATCGTCGTGGATGGCGGCGGCTTCATCAACACCGCGCGCGGCATCCTCACGACCGGCAATCCGCTGTTCGACGCGAGCGGCAACCTTACCGGCTTCAATGTCACGCAGGGCAGCATCACGGTTCAGGGCGACGGTTTCAATGCGTCGAACATTGATGAAGTCGATCTGATATCGCGTGCGGTGCAGGTCAATGCGGCGCTGCACGCCAACGCGCTGAACGTCGTGGCGGGCGCGAACAACGTCGATTACGCGAGCCTGAGCGCGACGCCGACGACCGGGACCGGCAGCGTGCCGACCGTCTCGATTGACGTTTCGCAGTTGGGCGGTATGTGGAGTAATCGCATCGTTCTCGTGGGCAACGAATACGGCGTCGGGGTCAATAACGCGGGCGTCATCGAGGCGCAGGCGGGCGACCTGACGCTAACCACGGCAGGCCAGCTTGTGCAGTCCGGCACGATGGGTGCGAGCGGCAACGTCGCCATCAACGCGGCCAGCGTTGTCAATTCCGGCAGCATCTACGCGCAGGGCGCGACGAGCGTGAGCACGGCGGGCGCGCTCTCGAATACGGGCACGCTTGCGGCGCAGTCGGATCTGAACGTGGATGCGGGCAGCGTGGCGTCATCCGGCGTACTCGGCGCGGGCCTGGACGACAACAGCAACCTCACCGGCAGCGGCAACCTGAGCGTGGTATCTGCCGGGGCGCTCGCCGCGACGGGTACGAATGTAGCGACGGGGCAGGTCACGCTTTATGGGGTATCGCTCGACCTGGCCGGTTCGCAGATTTCCGCCGGTACGGCCCTTGCGCTGACCGCTACGGGCGGCAATCTCGCGCTCACGGGCGCGACCGTAGGCGCGGGCACAGCCTTCACCGCCAGCGCGACGGGCGCGCTCGATACGAGCGGCGCGCAGATTGGCAGCGCTGGCAATGCGCAGCTCACAGGCGCGCAGGTCACGAATGATGGTGGTCAGGTCGCAGCCGGCAGCGCGCTCAATGTGCAGGCCTCGGGCGCACTCTCGAATGTGGGCGGCACGTTTGAGACGACCGCCGCGAGCGGTACGACCACGCTTTCCGGCGCATCCATCGACAATACGTCCGGACAGGTGGCGGGCGCGCAGGTCAGTGTGTCGACACCGGGCAACCTGACCAACCGTAACGGCGCCATTACGCAGACGGGGACCGCTGACCAGACGGTAAGCGCGGGCGGCACGCTCGACAACACGGGTGGCACGATTGCCACCAACGCACAGGACCTGACGATTACGGCGCAGACCGTGACGAATGACCGCGGTCATATTCAGCACGCAGGCACGGGTACGCTTGCCGTACAGACGAAGGGCGCGCTGTCGAATGCGGGCGGTAGCATTGCCACCAATGGCGCACTCACCGTAGCGGCGGTGTCGCTGGACAATACGGCCGGCGCGCTGAACGCACAGAAGGCGGCGAGCATTACCGCGAGCAGCGGCATCGTTAACGCCAATGGCGGTCAGATATACGGTGCCAGCGGCCTCGCGATATCCACGCAGGGCAATTTCGATAACACGGCAGGCTCGGCGCAGAGCGGCGGCGATGTTTCCCTGAGTGCGGAGGGCGCGCTGCTCAATGCCGGAGGGACGGTCGCGGCGAACGGCGCGACCAGTACGCTTGACGTGAGCGCCGCCAGCATCGACAGCACGGCAGGCTCCATCGTCAACGCCGGGAGCGGCCAGACGACGATCAGCGCCACCGGCACATTCAACAATACCGGTGGCGTGGCAGGTGGTAACGGCGACGTGAGCGTCGCCGCACAGACGCTCACAAACGATAACGGCGGCGAGATCGTTGGCAGCGGCGTGACCGGCCTGAACGTAACGCAGGCGATCAGCAATCGGGATGGCCTGCTTTACGGCGGCACGGCCCTGAGCCTGAACGCCCCCGGCGCGACGCTGGACAACACGGGCGGCACCATCGAGAGCGGGCAGGATGTGTCGCTGACGGTCGCGAGCATGGAAAACGCGGGCGGCGCGGTGCGCGCGAACCAGGATATCAGCGTGAGCAGCACGCTGTCCGACGCGGGCGAAATGACGGCAGGCCACGACCTGACGCTCGCGCTTCAGGGGGATTTCGCCAACGATGCAGCGAGCGCCCTGCACGCGGACAACAACCTGAACCTGAGCACCACGGGCACGTTCACGAGCACGGGCGACCTGCAGGCCGGAAATGCGCTGACGGTGACCGCCGCCAACGTCATCAATGCAGCCGGGGCGGACATGAATTCCGCCGCGACGACGGTCAGCGCGTCGAACGATATCGCCAACGCGGGCATCATTGAAGGCGATAGCGTCACGACGAGCAGCGCCACGCTGGAGAATACCGGTGCGGTGATGGGTAATAACGTCAACCTGCACGCGAACGCTGTGACCAACGACGGCGCACAGGCCGTCATCGCAGGGGCAACCTTCCTCGGTATCTATGCGGTCGATTCGCTGGTCAATGCAGACGGCGCGCTGATCTATAGCGGCGGGAACATGGAACTCGCGCGCGACAGTGCGCGTGATTCGAGCGGCCTGCTGGCGGACCAGACCACCAGCATCCTCAACAGCGGTTCGAGCATTGAGGCGGTTGGCAACATCGACGTGGCCGCGACGACGCTGACGAACGAGCGCACGGGCGTCGTCACGGGAGGCGGCGGCGCGTCCACAACCACAACCGGGCAGACCCTCACACTCTGGACCGGTGGTCTTACGCAGGATGAGCTTGGCAATTACATAAGCGAAACCTATCGGCAGTGGATGTTCACCGCTGGCGCTATCGGTGCCGCCGCTATCCAGGCGCTTGCCATTCCGCTTACCGTTACGCTGCCCGCTTCGCAGGTGACGAACATCAACACGGCCAGCCAGTCGTTTTCGCTGACGACCCCGCTGACTGACACTTACATCATCAACCAGTCCTGCTACGGGTGTGCACAGCCGACTCCGCAGACACGCACGATCACGAACAACGCCACGCAGTATTACCAGAGCCTGACGCAGAACGCAGACGGCACGGTGACGATCAGCTTTTATCCGGATTTCGATCCTGCGATCAATATCCTGCCTTCCTCTGTGCAGGTGCGTACCGATCTCGGCTCGGATAACCACGACTACGTCGAAATGAGCCGGACGGTTACGACCACGACGACGGCGGACCAGCTTGTGAGCGCGGGTACGCAGGCAACGATTCAGGCGCAGGGTTCGATTTCCGTCAATGCGGATGGCGGCGCGATCAACAACGAATCTTCCACGATGGCGGCAGGCGGCAATCTGGTGCGCCGCGCGGACGGCGGGACCGTCAACGACACCGGCACGTTGTTGCAGCAGACCACGACGGAAACCGATACGTCGGTATTCTACTGGCACCAGAAAACGGGCAGCAGTACCGATACGCAGACGGTCGAGGATGCAACCGTTCCTCTGGCGACAACCACGGTTGCGTCGCTGCCAGCGATCGCAACGGCAAATCAGGCGGTCGTGACGGACGCGCAGAACATCAACATCGCGAGCGTCAGCCGCGTGGGCGATACGGTCACAGGCGCGGGCGTTTCCGGCGGCGATGCGACCGGCCAGAAGATTGGTAGCGCCAGCGCGCAGACGCTGGCTGGTGGCGGTATTCCGGGCCTCACGTTGCCGACGAATGCGCTCTACAGCTACAACACAGCGCCGGGTGCGAGCTATCTGGTCGCAACCGATTCGCGCTTTACCAGCTACTCGAAATTCATCTCCAGCGATTACATGCTCGATCAGCTCGGGCTGAACCCGCAGGAGACGGAAAAGCGCCTCGGTGACGGGCTGTACGAGGAACAGCTTGTGATGAACCAGGTCACGCAGTTGACCGGTCGCACGTTCCTTGGCGCGTACACGGACAACCTGGACGAGTACACGGCGCTGATGAATAACGGCGTGCAATACGCGCAGGCGTTCAACCTGACCGTGGGCGTCGCGCTGACCGATGCGCAGATGGCTGAGCTGACCACCGACATGGTGTGGCTCGTCAACCAGACGGTCACGTTGCCGGATGGCACGACGGAAACGGTGCTGGTGCCAAAGCTCTATCTCGCGCAGTCGGATGCGGTAGACCTTCAGGACAGCGGCGCGCTTGTCGCGGGTAACAGCGTAACGCTGGCCGCCTCGGGCGATGTGACGAACAGCGCCCATGTTTCGGGCGACGTGGCGACGACGATCATCGGCAACAACGTGGTCAATCGGGGGGGGGCGTCGGCAGCGGTGGCGTCACGACGGTAGCGGCTGCTCAGGACGTAACGAACATCGGCGGGCGCGTCGGTGGCGTGGAAACGGTCGTAAGCGCGGGCCGCGATATCGTCAACGAGAGCGCGACCGCGCAGACGAGCGCGACGGTGCGCAATGGCGACTTCACGTCCAGCGCGTCGGGCATGGCCGTGCAGTCAGTCGGCACGATTTCCGCCTCGGATAGCGCGACGCTGACCGCGGGGCACGACGTGGATATCAACGGCGCTGCGGTGCAGAGCGGTGGCGACACGACGATTGCGGCAGGCCGCGATATTAACGTGGGTACGACCACGCTGACTGCGACGCAGGATGTCGGCACCAGCGACGGACTGAACGGTGGCCATGCTGTGCAGACCACGAACGCGGGCAGCACGCTCACCACGGGCGGCAACCTGACGACTGTGTCCGGTGGGAATACAACACTCGCCGATGCGAAAGTACAGACCACAGGCGACGCAACGATGATCGCTGGGGGTGATCTGACCGTCACGGCAGCGAAGGACACCGCGACATATACCGGCCAGTCGATGGGCGGCAGCATCGCGCATCACAAGACCACCACTTACGATGAGACAGCCCAGGGCAGCAACATCAACGCGGGCGGCGATGTCACGCTCGCGGCGGGGCAAGCTGTCACGGGCGTATCGGGGCAGTCCTCGGGGAGCACGCTCGCGATTACCGGCTCATCGGTGACGACGGGCGGCGTCAACGGCGCAACGGGCGGTGCGGTCAACCTCGCGTCTACGGGCGATATCAATATCGGCGCGGTGTCGGAAGAGCACGATGCGAGCAACTGGAGCGAGAAAAATACCGGCGGTTTTATCTCCAGCGACCGGATCACGGATAGCTCGACCTCGACGGCGACAAACGCGGTCGGCTCGACCGTTTCGGGTAATACCGTCAGCGCGAATGCGGCGCACGATCTGACCATCGCGGGTTCGACGGTCGCATCCACGGGCGACATGAGCCTGGCGGCGGGCCATGACCTGACGATTACGACGACGCAGGACACCAGCCAGAGCAGCACGTTCCACGAAGAACAGACGACGGGCCTGTTTGCGATGAACAATGCGGGCGCGATGGGTAGCTTCGGCAAGGAAGATCAGAAGGAGTGGACGAACAGCAGCAGTGTCACGAATAACGGCAGTCTGGTCGGGAGCACGAACGGCAGCGTGAGCCTGTCGGCGGGCAACAATTTGCATGTCACCGGCAGCGACGTCATCGCCGCGAAGAACATTACGGGCACGGGGGCGAACGTCACGATTGATTCAGCCACGGACACCGCGCATTACGACGACCGGCAGGAGACGCGCGACACGGGGCTGACGTTCGGGCTGGGCGGCAGCGTGGGCGACGCCATCAATAGCGCTGCCAGTCAAGCGATTGCGGCGCACGACGACGCGGGTACCGACTCGCGCGCGACGGCGCTGCATTCGATGGCGGGGGTGGGGGATCTTGGGATTGCCGGGGCGAGCGTTGCAGGCGTTGGACAGTCCAAGGGTTCGACTCCCGACATCGGCGTACAGGTGAATTTCGGCTCGTCCAAGTCAACGAGTACCTATACGGAGGACTCCACGACGAGCGTCGGTTCGACTGCCACGGCGGGCGGTACTGCCGCGTTTGTTGCCAAGGGTGATGGTACGGCGGGTTCTGGCAATGTGAACATTGCGGGTTCGGGTGTGAGCGCGAACGATGTTGTGCTTGCCGCTGCGAATCAGGTGAACCTCACGAACACGGCCGACACGTTCTCCAGCGCGAGCACGAATTCATCCAGCGGGTACAGCGTCGGCGGCTCGTATGGGACGAGTGGATGGGGCGGTCAGGCGTCGATATCGAATTCGCACGGCGACGCGAACGACGCGGAAACGACCGTCAACAACACGCATGTGACCGGCACGAACAGCGTGTCGATCGTGAGCGGCGGCGATACGAATATCATCGGATCGGATGTGAGCGGCGGTACGGTGTCGGCGGTCGTCGGCGGCAACCTCAACATTGAGAGCGTGCAGGATGCGGCATCGAGCGCTGCGCACCAGTCCAACTTCAGCGCGGGATTCTCCGCGAGCCAGCGCAGTTTCAGCGCGAGCGTCTCGGCGCAGAACGGCCACGCGGATTCGAACTATGCGCAGGTGAACGAGCAGGCAGGCATTCAGGCTGGAAACGGCGGCTTCGATATCAACGTCAACGGCAATACGAACCTGACCGGAGGCGTGATATCCAGCACTGCCGACGCGTCGCAGAACAGCCTGACCACGGGCACGCTCACGTTCAGCAACATCGACAATTCGTCGCATTACAGCGCCGCAACCAATGGTATTTCGGTCGGCGTAGGGACGAGCAGCACATCAGGAGGCAGTACGGGCAAGTCAGTCGGACCCGGCTCAGTGTCGGGTAGTCCCGGCGTGCTGCCGATGATTTCGCAGGATTCAAATGGCGACGACAGTGCGACCACGCGCAGCGCGATCAGCGCAGGCACGATCAACATCACGGACCAGTCCGCCCAGACGCAGGACATTTCTACACTCAGCCGCGATACCACGGATACGAACGGCACCGTGTCGAAAACGCCGGACGTGAACGCGATGTTGTCGGATCAGGCAGACCTCATGCAAGCCGCTCAGGCGGCTGGACAGGTCGTCGCGCAGGGCGTCGGCCTGTATGCCGATATGAAGGAGGCAGAAGCCCAAAAGAACGCCATTGATGCGGCTAAAGCGGGTGATGCGGACCTTGCCGCACAATACAACGCGGAGGCGAAAGCCTGGGGCGAGGGCGGTGCGTATCGCATTGGCCTGCACATCGCGGGCGGCGCACTGATAGGTGGACTCGGAGCCAGTTCAGCGTTAGACGGTGCAATCGGCGGCGCGGCGGGCGCGGGTCTTTCGGCAGCGATGGCTGAAGAGCTTGACGATATTTCGAAGGGCGTAACATCCGGCACCGGTTCTGAGGTGCTCGGAAACCTTGCATCGAATATCGTCGCAGACCTCGGCGGGGCATTGGTTGGCGGTGCCGCAGGCGCAAGCGTCGCCGGGAACGTAGAGTTGTACAACCAGCAGAAGCGAAAAAACATGCTTTCGCAGGTCTGCGACGGTTCTGCTCCGTGCGATCCAAAATTGGTTATGGCGGCCGTCAATGCAGACGGTGCTAACGCGGCTGCATCGCCAATTAATGCGATTGGTCCCGATTATGTGACCTTTAACCTCGGAGCAGCGAATCTCAATCTGGGGGCAGCTCTGAATATCCACGATGGAACGACATACGGATCGTTCGGTGTCAGTCAGTCGTTTAGGCCTTCGTCGTTTGCGCCAGGTGCATCCAGTACGATAGGGTGGGTGTTCGGTGGGTCAGTTGCCGATTTTGTGAACAACTATATGGACGGAGACGGGAATCAAATTGCAGTATCAATCCCAACTCCTGGGGGGATGAATGCGGTGGTTGCGATTTCTCATGGATATGGTGGCGCTACGGCGGTGGAGATTGGTGTAACCGGAGAGGGGCCTGCATCGGTGTCTATTACGCCGTGGAGTCACTCCGTTCCTCTCAATAAAAAATAAGGTTAATTATGTTTCCAGGTCCGAGTGATGAAGAGTGGAAGAAAAAAACGGCGGAACAAAAGAAAAGCTATAAATTTTTCGTCGTCGCTATATTTTTTGTAATCGTACTTATTTATTCTACATCTTTCTTGTCTAAGATTTTTTGAGGGATTTGAAGCGATAATGTGTTTGATTTTGATGGTGGGGTAGTTTCTACTTCGAATAAATCGGAGGTGTAGGTGTGCGAGCCTGGCTCTCAGTTCGGCGCTGATGCTGATGCTTGCCGAGTCGATTGAGCAAGGCCGGGTGTCGTAATTAATTATGAAAAATAAGAACAGACTTTTCGCCGTGTCTCTCGGGGTTCTCGTTCCTCTCGCCGTTCACGCACAGACGCCGCCCGATGTTGCGGCGGCGCGCGCGAACGCGCAGCAGGATCAACAGGTTCAGCAGCAGCGCGACGCGACCGTCGCCGCGCCTACGGTGCGTTCAGAGGTTCCGGCTAAAGGTGAATGGCCGGACCTGCCTGTCGAGACGCCATGCTTTCGTATCGACACGTTCGCGCTCGATGTGCCTGCAACGTTGCCGGACGACATCCGCGCAAAAGGAGCATCCGCGCTGCCGCAGGACCGCTTCGCGTTCGCGCGCGAATGGCTGGAGCACTACCGTGGTCAGTGCGTCGGAAAGCGTGGCCTCGATACGCTGGTCAAGGGGCTTCAGCAGGCCATCCTGAGTCGGGGCTATGTCACCACGCGGGTGATGCTTCCCGCACAGGACCTGTCGAGCGGCACGCTCAAACTCGCGCTCATTCCCGGCGTCATCCGCAATCTGCGCTTCAAGGATGCGGCGATGCGCGGCACATGGAAAACTGCGTTTCCCGCGAGCGACGGTGACGTGCTGAACCTGCGCGATCTGGAGCAGGGCATCGAACAGATGAAACGCGTAAGCAGTCAGGACGCAACGATGGAACTTGTGCCCGCGAGCGTACCCGGCGAAAGCGATGTAGAAATCGCAGTCAAACGCGCAAAACCCTGGTCGGTCGTCGCATCCGTGGATGACTCTGGTACGCGCGAGACGGGCAGCATCATCGGCACGGTCACGCTTGGCATCGACAACCTGCTTGGCCTGAACGATATCCTGACCGCCGGATTCAATCAGGATTTGCAGTTTGGTGACCACGGCGTCGGCACGCACGGCTGGAATGGTTCGTACTCTGTACCGTGGGGGTACTGGACCGCGACGCTGTTCGGCTATACGAACACGTATTACGAGAACGTCGCAGGAGTGAACCAGACGTATGTGGTCAGCGGCAATTCGCAGACGGCGGGCGTCAAGCTGCAACGTGTTTTGCGGCGCAGCCAGAGTGACGTATTCGGTGCGGAGTTCCAGCTACTCAAGCGCTTCGGCGCGAGCTTCATCGAAGATACGGAAATCGCAGCACAGCATCGCGACAACACGTTCGTGGAACTCGGCCTGACCGACCGGCATTATTTCGGCACGTCGCAGTTCGACGGCACGCTCGCCTATCGCCAGGGTATCGGCTGGCTCGGCGCGTCGCCTGACACGGCGGATGGTCCGACGTACCGCTTCCACATGGCGACGCTCGACGCAAACCTGTCGGTGCCGTTCGCGGTCGCGGGCCAGCGCTTTGCGTATGTCGGCACTGTTCACGGCCAGTACACCGCGAACGAACTGAACTACATTGACGACTTGACGATTGGCAGCCGTTACACCGTGCGCGGTTTCGATGGGGAAACGATGCTGGCGGCGGAGCGCGGATTCTATTGGCGCAACGAACTGCAATACCCGATTGGCAGCACAGGTCAGGCGTTCTATGCGGGGCTGGACTACGGCCACGTATGGGGACCGTCCGCGCAGTATCTCGCCGGTACGCAACTGGCGGGCGCGGTCATCGGCCTTAAAGGCGCGATCCCCTCGCGCTTCGTGACGGTGAGTTATGACGTGTTCGCGGGGACGCCGGTTTATAAACCGTCCGGTTTTCCTGCGTCGCGTGTGACGCTCGGGTTTCAGCTAACCGGGCAGTTCTAGTACCGGCAAGACCTTGCAACTGAAACCCAAGCGTATGAACTCAGGCGAAGCTTTCGCGTAGTTAACCCGCCTGCGTTCTGATATTTATGAAGGGGTCGGAACGAAAGGTCTGCGAGCGTGCCTCAGGGTTACTCGTCGAGCTGCTTGATCGCGTCCACGCGATCCGGATAAAACGCGAGATGGTTCTGGATCGCCGCGACGGCCGTGTGCGGACGCTCGTAGGTCCAGACCGCGTTGGCCGCATGCTCGCCGCCCGGCACGATCGAGTAGTACGCGCATTCGCCCTTGTACGGGCAGTAGGTGGTGTGGTCGGTGCGCGTGAGCAGCGACATGTCCGCGTCTTCGCGCGGCACGTAGATCACGGGCGGGTAGTTCGCCTCGCGCAGTTCGAGCGCGCGGCGCGTGTCGGCGACAACATGGCCCGCGACCTTCACGACCACGTGCTTCGCCAGTGGCTCGATCGTGATCGGATGGTCCGGGCCGGGAATCTTGACGGATCTGGTTTGCATGACGCGGCTCCTCGCAGTCGGCAGTGGGCATGTGGCGCACGGCCGTGGCGGTTGCCGCGTGTGGCGCTCGCTCCAGTGTAGGGCGAAGTCGAAATGGCCGCTTGCGGCACGCCGCGCTGCGAGTTCAGGCGGCAGGGCGCCGCCTGGTCATGACAAACGGATGACGGCCGTGCGTCTTACTGCTGCGGCGCGCCGTTCCACGCGGGCAGCGTCACGCCGTGATAGACGGCGAGAATCTTCGCCGCCACGTTCGGCTGCTGGTAGCTGGCCACGAGCGTCTTCACCCACGGCGCGTTCGCATCTTTCTCGTTGACGGCGATGAAGTTGCGATACGGGCTGCCATCGACCTTTTCCTGCGCGATGCGCTCTTGCGGAATGCGGATGCCGGCCTTGATCGCCCAGTCGGTATTGACCACGGCGGCGTCGAGGTCGCCGATCGCGCGCCCGACGATGCCCGCGTCGAGCTCCTTGATCTTGATTTGCTTCGGATTGCTGGCGATATCGCGCGCCGTCGGCAGCAGGCCGACATCGCTACGCAGCTTGATGAGACCCTGGCCCTGCAACAGCAGCAGCGCGCGGCCTTCGTTGCTCGGATCGTTCGGCACGCCGATGGTCGCGCCCTGCGGCAGCGCCGCGACCGACGGATATTTGCGCGAGTAGAGCCCGATCGGTTGCACGTAGGTGAAGCCCACCGGCACGATGGTGTAGTGACGCGCGGCCACCTGCGCATCGAGATAGGGCTTGTGCTGAAACGAATTCGCGTCGAGATCGTGCTCGGACAGCGCTTCGTTGGGCTGCGTGTAATCGGAGAACGTCGTCACCTTGATGTCGAGGCCGTGCTGGGCGGCGTTCGCGGCCACCACGCGCCATACGTCCTCGTCCTCGCCGGACATGATGCCCACGCGCAGCGTCTGCGCCGCCTGCGCCGCCGAGGCGAGCGGCCCGAACAGACCGGCGACGAGCGTCAGCGAGGCGAGTCCCGCGGCGATCAGGGTTCGTTTGTTCTTGTTCATATGCTTGGCGCCCGTGGCGGAGTGAAAGATGGGGCGATGCTAGGGCGCGCGCGGGCCGCGTCCAACCAATTTCGCGCACGTTCGTTATCGCATGCTCGCTGATAAGCACATCGCGGCGCGTGCTTAGCGATTGATTCAAGGGCCGGGGTCAGGGCGCGATGGCGCAATGCACGTCTTGCGCGAAGCATATGCGTATACGTCGTTTTGCCGCGGACCGGGCGATGACTACGATGCATCGATCGTCACTTTGTCCGGATTTCGCTCATGTCGACCGTCGCCGTTCCCGCTCATGCCGACCACGCCGGTCGCGCCGATCCTCACGGTCACGCCGATACTCGCAGCGACGCCGCCGCGCTGCCCGCGCGGCCGGTCATCCGCTCGGCGCAGGACGTCGCGCGCATCGTCAACGAAGGGGCGCAGACGGGCAGCAAGGCGCGCGTGGTGATCGCCATCGCGCTCGGCGGCGTGTTTCTCGACGCCTACGATCTCACCTCGCTCGCCTATGGCGTGAAGGACATCGCGCGCGAATTCGCGCTGTCGCCGGTGCAGGTGGGTTTCGTCTCGGCCGCGATCACGTTCGGCGCGATTCTGGGCGCGCTGTTCGGCGGCTACCTGACCGACCGCATCGGGCGCTATCGCGTCTTCATGGCCGACATGCTGTTCTTCGTGGTCGCCGCCATCGCGGCCGGGCTCGCGCCCAATGCGTGGGTGCTCGGCGGCGCGCGCTTCCTGATGGGCTTTGGCGTGGGGCTCGATCTGCCCGTGGCGATGGCCTTTCTCGCCGAGTTCTCGCGCGTGGCGGGCCGCGGCAACAAGGCGGCGAGCGTGGCCGCCTGGTGCCCCGCGTGGTACGCGGCCACGAGCACCTGCTATCTGCTGATTCTCGCGCTCTACGCGATTCTGCCCGCGCATCACGCTGGCTGGCTCTGGCGTTTGACGCTCGCGTTCGGCGCGGTGCCGGCGTTGCTGATCATCGCGGTGCGTAGCCGCTACATCAGCGAGTCGCCGGTCTGGGCCGCGAATCAGGGCGATCTGGAAGGCGCGGCGCGCATTCTCAAACGTTCGTGGGGCGTCGACGCGGTAGTCGAGCGCGACGAGGCCAACATCGCGCAGCACACGCCGCGCGCCGCCTCGTGGCGCAATTACGGCGTGCTGTTCAACGCCACTTACCGGCGTCGCACGATCCTCGCGGCGACCATCGGCGCGGCCTCGTCGTTCGGCTATAACGCGATCATCTTCGGCTTGCCGGTCATCATCGCGAGCTTTTTCAAACAGGGTCCGCTTACCACTATCGTCGCTTCGCTGCTGCTCAATCTGTTGTTCGCCTTCGTCGGCGGGTTGATTGGCGTGCGCACCGCGCCCACTATCGGGGCGTGGAAGATGACCGTGGCGGGACACGCGTTGCAGGTGAGCGCGCTGGTCGGGCTCGCGCTGATCGGCCATCCGTCGAGCGGGGCGTTCGTCGCGCTCGCGATTCTGCTGCTGGGCGCGTATCTGTTCGGGCAAGGTTTCGGCCCCGGCTCGCATTCGATGACGTATGCGTCGCTCAGCTATCCGACTTCGCTGCGCGGCATCGGCGTGGGGTTCAACCAGACGCTCGTGCGCTCGTCGTCGACCATTTCGCTGTTTCTCTTTCCGGTGCTGGCGGCGGCGCTCGGCACGAAGGTGTTCTGGGTGATCGCGGTCGCGCCGCTGACGTCGCTGCTCGTGCTGCTGGCGATTCGCTGGGAGCCGTCGGGCTACGACATCGACGGCGAGGATTACACGCCGCAAGCGGCCGCCGCCGCGCGCCGCGCCGACGATTGCCCGGCCTGCATGCGCGGCTGAGCATCACGACATCGGCGCCCATCGCGCATAGCCGAAAAGCTCATATGCAATCGCGGATTTTCTAGTAGGGGATTGCGGCACAGGCTGTTCAAATGACCGCTGGACTCGCCCGGCGCGACGCGCGGGCGAGGCGCATTCCGGTCCATTCGAAGCCCTCCTGTCATGCCGAAGACGAAACAGCCGATCCTGCTCAACGCGTTCAACATGAATTGCGTGGGCCATATCAATCACGGTCTGTGGACGCATCCGCGCGATCGCTCGGCCGATTACCGCCAGCTCGCGTACTGGACCGATCTCGCGCGCACGCTCGAACGCGGCCTGTTCGACGGGCTGTTTCTCGCCGATATCGTCGGCGTATACGACGTCTATCAGCGCAATGTCGACGTGACGCTGCGCGAGTCGATTCAACTGCCCGTCAACGATCCCACGCTGCTCGTACCCGCGATGGCGGCGGCCACGCAGCATCTGGGCTTCGGCGTGACGGTCAATCTCACTTACGAGGCGCCGTATCTGCTCGCGCGGCGCTTTTCCACGCTCGATCATCTGACGCAGGGGCGCATCGGCTGGAATATCGTCACGGGCTATCTGGACAGCGCCGCACGCGCGATGGGCGTGCGCGAACAGTTGCCGCACGACGAGCGCTACGAACGCGCCGATGAATACCTGGACGTCCTCTATCAATTGTGGGAAGGCAGTTGGGAAGCGGGCGCGGTGTTGCGCGACAAGGCCGGGCGCGTGTATGCCGATCCGGCGAAAGTGCATCGCGTGCAGCACAAGGGGCGTTATTACGACGTGGACGGCTACCATCTCGCGGAGCCGTCGCCGCAGCGCACGCCGGTGCTGTTTCAGGCCGGCAGTTCGGGGCGCGGCCAGCGCTTTGCCGCGCGCCACGCCGAATGCGTGTTCATTTCGCCGCCCAATCGCGCGGTGGGGCGCGAAACGGTGCGGGCGCTGCGCGAGCAGCTCGTGCGCGCGGGGCGCCGTCCCGACGACGTGAAGGTGTTCGTCGGCGCGGCGGTGGTGCCGGGCGCGACCGAACGCGAAGCGCGCGAGAAGTACGCGGATTACCGCCAGTACGCGAGCCGCGAGGCCGGCCTCGCGCACTTCGCGGCGAGCACGGGCATCGACTACGCGCAATACGATCTCGATGCGCCGGTCGATTACACGCCAGGCAACGCCATCGAGTCGGCCACGCGCACGGCGCAGCAGCACGGCTGGACGCGCCGCTCGCTGCTGGAGATGTTCGAGCTGGGCGGACGCTATCCGGCTATCGTCGGCAGCGCGTCGCAGGTGGCCGACGAGTTGCAGGCGTGGGTCGAGGAGGCGGGCGTGGACGGCTTCAATCTGAGCCGCACGGTGGTGCCCGAGAGCTACGAGGATTTCGTCGATCTGATCGTGCCCGAGTTGCAGAATCGCGGGCTCTATAAAACCGCCTACGAGCCGGGCTCGCTGCGCCACAAGCTGTTCGGCGCGGGCGATACGCTGCCCGATCGTCACACCGGCGCGGGCTTCCGGCGCAAGGAAACCGAGACGGTTTGAGGCGGGCCGGCAGACGCGATATCGCGCCCTTATTATCGGTGTCAGTGATATTTCCTGTTTATGCGTATCAGCGATATTTGTAGTTTATGCCTCACAGGCATATAATCGCTTTATGCTTCACAGGAATATCCCATGAAGATCATCGTCAATACGCCGGCGGCGCTCGCCGAAATCCTGCTGTCGGCCAGAAAAGAGTACGGCCTGACCCAGGCGCAGGCCGCGAGTGCGCTCGGCATCGGCCAGCCGCGCCTGTCGGCGCTCGAAACCACCGGCACGGCCAGCATCTCGCTGGCCCAGATGCTCACGCTGCTTTCGCTCTACGGACTCGAACTCTGCGTGCAGTCGCGCAATACCAGCGGGGTGCTGGAGGCGCGCGAAGACCGGCTGGAGTGGTAGCGCATGGGCCGCAAATCGCATTCGAGCAGCCTGTCGATCTGGGCGAACGGCGAGCGCGTCGGCACCTGGACGCTCGGCGTGACGGGCGAAGCCGAGCTGCGTTACGACACCGCGTGGAAGGTCTCGGAAGCCGGGCGGCCGCTGTCGCTCTCGCTGCCGTTCGGCGTCGGCGAGCGGCCGTTGCGCGGCGAGCGCGTCCATCATTACTTCGACAATCTGCTGCCGGACAGCATGCCGATTCGCCGCCGCATCGCCGCGCGCTTTCGCACCGGGTCGATCGACGCGTTCGATCTGCTCAAGGCGATCGGGCGCGACTGCGTGGGCGCGGTGCAACTGCTCGACGAGGACGAAACGCCCGAGCCGCAGGGCCGTATCGACGGCACGCCGCTCGACGAAGCTGACATCGAACGGTTGCTGCTCGAAACGGCGGGCGCGCTGCCCGCAGGCAGCGACGATGACGACGAGCCGCTGCGCATTTCGCTGGCGGGCGCGCAGGAAAAAACCGCGCTGCTCCATCACGAAGGCCGCTGGCTGCTGCCGCACGGCGCCACGCCCACCACGCACATTCTCAAGCTGCCGCTCGGCCTGATCGGCCATCGCAAGGTCGATTTCAACACCTCGGTGGAGAACGAGTGGCTGTGTCTCGCGCTGCTCGCGGCGTACGGGCTGCCGGTGTCGTCGGCGCGCATTGCCACGTTCGGCGCGCAGAAGGTGCTCGCGGTCGAGCGCTTCGACCGCGCCGTCTCGCGCACCGGTGCGTTGCTGCGCCTGCCGCAGGAGGATTTTTGCCAGGCGCTCGGCGTTGCGCCGCATTTCAAGTACGAAACCGACGGCGGCCCCGGCGTGCGCGAGATCGCCGATCTGCTGCGTCACTCGCAACAGGCGCGCGCGGATATCGACACGTTTCTCGCCGCGCAGATCGTCTACTGGATGATGGCCGCGCCCGACGGCCACGCGAAGAACTTCAGCCTGCGTCTGCTGCCGGGCGGGCGCTTTCAGCTCGCGCCGCTCTATGACGTGATGTCGATCTGGCCCGTGGCCGGTGACGGCGGCAATCAGTGGTCGTGGCACAAGGCGTCGCTGGCGATGGCGGTGTGGGGCAAGAGCCGGCACTACCGCATGCGCGACGTGAAGCGCGCGCATTTCAACGCCACGGCGCAGCTTTGTCATTATGGTTCGGATGCCGAAATAATTATCGATCGACTGATCGAACGCACGTCCGCCGCGATTGAAACCGTGAGCGCGGCGTTGCCTGCGGGATTTCCGGAACGCGTCGCCGCAAAACTGTTCGACGGCTTGCGTTTTTCCGCGCAACGGCTCGCGGAATAAACCGCGCGAGCGACTGGCAACGCGCAATTCAGCGCGCCGCCGGCGCCACGTGCTCCATTTTCGCTTCGCCGTAGAGCACGTAGATCAGTTCGAGCATGCGGCGAATATCCGCCGATTCGTCGAGCATGCGCATGCTCATGATGACGGGCGAAACGAGCTGTTTGTCGTCGAGATCCTTGTAGGAAACGTCATCGCGCTTGAGGCCGTAGACGCTGCTCGGCACGATCGAAATCCCTTCACCCGCCGCCACGAGTCCCAGCGCGATCTGCAGTTCGCGCGCTTCGTAAATCCGCATCGGTTCGAGTCCGCGGTCGTGAAAACCCGCGAGCACCTGGTCGGCGTAACTCGGGCGCGGATGCTTGGGAAAGATGATGATGGTTTCGTTGAGCAGGTCGTGCAGCGAAAGCTCCGGCTTTGCGTCGATCAGCGGATGCCCGAGCGGCAGCGCCACGATCATGCGCTCCTCGCGCAGCACCACGCGGCGAATGCTCGGATCTTCGAGCCTGATGCGCCCGAACCCGACGTCGATCCGACCTTCCTTGAGCGCCTTGATCTGATCCATCGTGGACATTTCCACGAGACTCAGCTCGACCGCGCCATTCTCCTGGCGAAAGCGCCGGATGATCTTCGGCAGCATGCCGTACAGCGTCGAGCCGACGAAACCCACGGTGAGACCGCGCTCGATCTTGCCGACGCGCCGCGTCATCGATTCGAGTTCGTGGGTCTGCGCGAGCAGTTGCACCGCGTGCTGATAGAAGAAACGCCCCGTGTCGGTGAGCTTGAGCGGACGCGCGTCGCGCTCGAACAACTGCACGCCGAGTATTTCCTCGAGCTGCTGGATCTGCCGCGACAGCGGCGGCTGCGCGATGTGCAAGCGCTGCGCGGCGCGCGTGAAATTGCGCTCTTCGGCCACGGCCACGAAGTAGCGCAGATGTCTCAGTTCCATAAATCCCGCCTGCCGATTTGCCCGGCGACAATACCTCGCGAGCATGAATTTATCCGGTAAATACGGGTTTTCCCTCGTATTTGACCTCATCACTATACCTCAAAGGTATGAAGCCGCAGCCCCAAAAGTATTGGACGGTCCCTTTGGGCGGCGCGTATAAATCCATTCCATGAACTCCACTCCTGCCGTTGCCGCCATGAAATCCGCGACGATCGAACGTATCGAAACCTGTCTCGTCGATTTGCCGACGATCCGCCCGCACAAGCTCTCGGTCGCCACCATGCACGGCCAGACGCTGATGCTCGTGAAGGTGTTGTGCAGCGACGGCGTGATCGGCGTGGGCGAGGGCACGACGATCGCAGGCATGGCCTACGGGCCGGAAAGCCCGGAAGCGATGAAGCTCGCGATCGACGCGTACTTCGCGCCCGCCATGATCGGCAAGGACGCCACGCGCATTCAGGATCTGATGGCGCATCTCGGCAAGCTCGTGAAGGTCACGCACTTCGCGAAGAGCGCGCTCGAAACCGCCTTGCTCGACGCGCAGGGCAAGCGCCTTGGCGTGCCCGTGAGCGAACTGCTCGGCGGTCGCCGCCGTGATCGGCTGCCGGTGGCGTGGACGCTCGCCTCGGGCGACACGGCCAAAGATATCGCCGAAGCCGAAGCGATGCTCGACGCGCGCCGTCATCGCGTGTTCAAGCTGAAGATCGGCGCGAAGGCGGTCAAGACCGATATCGAGCACGTCGCGCAGATCAAGCGCGCGCTTGGCGATCGCGCGGCGGTGCGTGTGGACGTGAATATGGCGTGGAGCGAAACCCAGGCCGCCTGGGCGATTCCGGCGCTTGCCGACGCGGGTTGCGAACTGGTCGAGCAGCCGGTGGCGTCGGCGGCGGCGCTTGGACGTTTGATGCGCCGCTTCCCGGTCGCGCTGATGGCCGACGAAGTTCTGCAAGGCCCCGAAAGCGCCTTCGACATCGCGAAACAGCACGGCGCGGACGTCTTCGCGATCAAGATCGAACAAAGCGGCGGCCTCTTTGCAGCACAGCGCGTGGCGACGATCGCCGACGCGGCCGGCATCGAACTGTACGGCGGCACCATGCTCGAAGGCGCATTCAGCACCGCGGCCTCGGCGCATCTGTTCGCCAGTTTCGCCAATCTGCAGTGGGGCACCGAATTGTTTGGCCCGCTGCTCATCACCGAGGAAATTCTGACCCAGCCGCTCGATTACAGCGATTTCGAATTGACCGTGCCGACCGGCCCGGGACTCGGCATCGAACTCGACGAAGCGAAGGTCAAGCGATTCACGCGCGACGGACTTATCAAGGTCACGCGCTAGATCGCGCGCTCAATCACGCAATTTCCGCTTCAGATAAAGGAAGTCAACGATGCTTTTCCAGGTACGCATGGACGTGAAGATTCCGGCCGATATGCCCGCCGACGTCGCCAACGAAATCAAGGCGCGCGAAAAGGCGTATTCGCAGGATCTGCAACGCAGCGGCAAGTGGCGCCACATCTGGCGTCTCGTGGGCGAATACGCGAATTTCAGCATTTTCGATGTCGAAAGCAATGCGGAATTGCACGACATTCTGACTGCCTTGCCGCTGTTTCCGTATATGGAGATTTCGGTGACGCCGCTGTGCCGTCATCCGTCGTCGATTCGCGAAAACGATATTTGAATGTGAGTCGGTGAGTCGAAGTTGAAAACCGGTTGGAACCTGAGTAACGCAATTCATTAGAGGGCGTGCACGCCCCTTAAAAATTTCCCCCGCTAAAAGATTCAGTGGAGACAGTGATCATGAACGTGAAAGTGTTCGACACGAAAGAAGTCCAGGACCTGCTCAAGGCCGCCACCAACGCAGAAGGCGCAGGCGGCAACGCGCGTTTCAAGCAGGTGCTCGGCCGCCTGCTCGGCGATCTCTTCAAAGCCATCGACGATCTCGACATCACGCCGGACGAAGTCTGGGCCGGCATCCATTATCTGAACAAACTCGGCCAGGACGGCGAGGCGGCGCTGTTGGCCGCCGGTCTCGGTCTGGAAAAATATCTCGACATCCGCATGGATGCCGCCGATAAAGCGGTCGGTCTCGACGGCGGCACGCCGCGCACGATCGAAGGCCCGCTGTATGTGGCCGGCGCGCCGGTGCGCGAGGGTGTTTCGAAGATCGACATCAATCCGGATGCGGACGCCGGCCCGCTCGTCATTCACGGCACTGTGAACGGTCCGGACGGCAAGCCGGTGGCGGGCGCCGTGGTCGAATGCTGGCACGCCAATTCGAAGGGCTTTTACTCGCACTTCGACCCGACCGGCGCACAGGACGACTTCAATCTGCGCGGCGCGGTGCGCACCGGCGCGGACGGCAAGTACGAAATCCGCACGCTCATGCCGGTCGGCTACGGCTGCCCGCCGCAAGGCGCGACGCAGCAACTGCTCGACGCCATCGCGCGCCACGGCAACCGTCCGGCGCACGTGCACTTCTTCGTTACCAGCGAAGGCCACCGCAAGCTCACGACGCAGTTCAACATCGAAGGCGATCCGCTGATCTGGGACGACTTCGCCTACGCCACGCGCGAGGAACTGATTCCTCACGTCGTCGACAAGACCGGCGGCGCGGCGCTGGGCCTGAAGGCCGATGCCTACAAGGAAATTGCGTTCGACTTTTCCCTGACCACGCTGGTGCAGGGCAAGGACAACCAGATCGTCAATCGCCCGCGCGCAGCCGCGACGGCGTAATCGCCCGCCAGCGCGACGGTGCCACGCCACCGTCGCCGTTCGGGGTTCCGCGAGAATCAATGCACACCGATGCGCGAAAGCCGTGCAGGAGCTTGCTCGCGCCTACGGAGAGAAAACATGTCCGCCACCATCGACAAAGCCAACGAACTGGAACACCTGTTAGCCACTGCGGTGCAGGACGACAAGCAAGCCGGTGTGTACCGTTGCCGTCGCGATATCTTTACGAATCCCGCGTTGTTCGATCTGGAGATGAAACACATCTTCGAGAGCAACTGGGTGTATCTGGCGCATGAAAGCCAGGTGCCGAACAACAACGATTACTACACCACGTGGATCGGCCGCCAGCCAGTGGTCGTCACGCGTGATAAAACCGGCGAGCTGAACGCCATCATCAATGCCTGCGCGCACAAGGGCGCGATGCTTTGCCGACGCAAGCATGGCAATAAAGGCAGCTTCACGTGTCCGTTTCACGGCTGGACGTTTGCCAATACCGGCAAACTGCTGAAAGTCAAAGATGAAAAGACCACCGAATATCCGGTGCAATTCAACAAGAACGGTTCGCACGACCTGAAGAAAGTCGCGCGATTCCAGAACTATCGCGGCTTTCTGTTCGGCAGTCTCAACGCGGATGTAATGCCGCTCGAAGATTATCTCGGCGAAGCGCGCGTGATCATCGACCAGATCGTCGATCAGGCGGCGCAAGGTCTCGAAGTGCTGCGCGGCAATTCCTCGTATGTCTACGAAGGCAACTGGAAAATGCAGATGGAAAACGGTTGCGACGGTTATCACGTCAGCACCGTGCACTGGAATTACGCCGCCACCATGGGCCGCCGCAAGGAAGACGGCACGCAGGCCGTCGATGCGAACAGCTGGAGCAAATCGGTGGCGGGTGTTTATGGTTTCGATCACGGCCATATTCTGCTGTGGACCAAGACGATGAATCCCGAGGTGCGCCCGGTTTATCGTCAGCGCGACGAAATCACGGCGCGCGTGGGCGAAACGAAAGCCGATTTCATCGTCAATCAAACGCGCAATCTGTGCCTGTATCCGAATGTGTTTCTGATGGATCAGTTCAGCACGCAGATTCGCGTGGTGCGTCCGATCAGTGTCGATAAAACCGAAGTGTCGATTTTCTGCTTTGCGCCGAAAGGCGAAAGCGCCGAGGACCGCGCCACGCGCATTCGTCAATACGAAGACTTCTTTAACGTGTCCGGCATGGGCACGGCCGACGACCTTGAAGAATTCCGCGCGTGCCAGAACGGTTATGCAGGAACGACCGCACTCTGGAACGATCTCTCGCGCGGCGCGCCGCTGTGGGTCGAAGGCGCCGACGACAACGCGAAAAAGATGGGCCTGAATCCGCTCATTTCCGGCGAGCGCAGCGAAGACGAAGGCTTGTTCGTGGTGCAGCACGAATACTGGGTGAACGTTATGCGCGACGCGCTCAAGAAGGAAAGCGAGGAGACGCCGGCATGAGCTTCGAATATCAAACGATTTGCGCGGCGCTCTATCGCGAAGCACGTTTTCTGGACGACCGTCAGTGGGATGAATGGCTCGCCTGCTACACGGACGACGTCAGTTACTGGATGCCCGCCTGGGACGACGACGACCAGTTGACCGACGACCACGAAAGCCAGGTCTCGCTGATGTACTACCCGGACAAGGGCGGCCTCGAAGATCGCGTATTCCGCATCAAGACCGAGCGCAGCGGCGCGTCGACACCGGAGCCGCGCACGAGCCACAACGTCACGAACGTGGAAGTGCTGGCCGATCGCGGCGACGAAGTGGACGTGCGCTACAACTTTCACACGCTCAATCATCGCTACAAGGTCACCGATCACTTCTTCGGCACGATGTTCGTCACCTTGCGCCGCTCGGGCGATCAATTACTGATTGCCTATAAGAAGATCGTTTTGAAAAACGACTATATCCGGCAGGTGCTCGACGTTTATCACGTGTGATGTCGGGCGCAACGTATCAGAGGCAGTAGAGGAGGTTCCCATGTCCAGTTTCAATATCGCACTGAATTTCGAAGACGGCGTTACGCGTTTCATCGACTGCAAGGCCGGAGAAAAAGTGCTCGACGCCGCATTTCGCGCGAAGATCAATTTGCCGATGGATTGTTCCGATGGCGTCTGTGGAACCTGTAAATGCCGCGCGGAAAGCGGCAGCTACGATCTCGGCGACGACTATATCGAAGACGCGCTCAGCGACAACGAAAAAGACGGCGGTCTCGTGCTGACCTGCCAGATGGTGCCGCAAAGCGATTGCGTGATTGCGATTCCCTCGTCATCCACCGCGTGCAAAACGGGGCAGAGCCAGTTTGCCGCCACGGTTTCGAAAGTCGAGCAGCACAACGACGCAGCCGTGGTGCTCGAAATGAACGTGGACGCCAATGCTCCCGTTTTCCTGCCCGGTCAATACGTGAATATCGATGTGCCGGGCAGCGGCCAGCATCGCTCGTATTCGTTTTCGTCGGCGCCGGGCGAATCGACAATCAGCTTTCTGATCAAGAAAATTCCCGGTGGCGTGATGAGCACGTGGCTCGAAACCGCGCAAGCGGGCGATAAATTGAATCTGCACGGACCGCTCGGCAGTTTCTATCTGCGCGACGTGCAGCGCCCGCTGCTGTTTCTCGCGGGCGGCACGGGACTCGCGCCGTTCCTCTCGATGCTCGAAGTGCTGGCGCGCACGCACGCGCAACAGCAGGTGCATCTGATTTACGGCGTCACGCGCGATCTCGATCTCGTGCAGGTCGAGGCCATTGAGGCGTTCCGCGCGAAACTGCCGAACCTGACTTACGCGACCGTCGTGGCCGAAGCGGCGTCGACGCATCCGCGCAAAGGCTGGGTTACGCAGCATATTCCGGCGAATGCGCTCAATGATGGCGACGTCGACGTCTATCTGTGCGGGCCACCGCCGATGGTCGACGCCGTGCGCAAGTTTTTCGACGACGAAGGCGTGAAGCCCCACAGCTTCCACTACGAGAAGTTCACGCCGAACGCAAGCGCAGCGACGACGGCGACGACGGCGAAGGCGGCATGATGCAGCAACGATTCGCAGGCAAGGTTGTGGTCGTCACGGGCGCGGCGCAGGGCATCGGCAGCGGTGTGGCGCTGCGCGCCGCGGCGGAAGGCGGCAAGGTGGTGTTCGTCGATCGCGCGGATTTCGTCGCCGAGGTGGCGGCGCAGGCGCAGGTCGCGCAGCCCGGCGCACAAACCGCCGGTTTCGTCGCCGATCTGGAAACTTATGAGGGCGCGCACGCGGCGATGGCGTTCGCCGCGCAACGGTTCGGCGGCATCGATATTCTGATCAACGGCGTGGGCGGTGCGATCCGCATGCGTCCGTTCGCGGAATTCGAGCCCGCGCAGATCGACGCGGAAATCCGCCGCTCGCTGATGCCCACGCTCTATACGTGCCACGCCGTGCTGCCGCATCTGCTCGCGCGGGGCGGCGGCACGATCGTGAACGTCTCTTCGAACGCGACGCGCGGCATCCGGCGCGTGCCGTATTCGGCGGCCAAGGGCGGCGTCAATGCGCTCACGCAATCGCTGGCGATGGAATACGCGCCGTACAACATCCGCGTGGTCGCCAGCGCGCCGGGCGGCACCAGTGCGCCGCCGCGCCGCGTGCCGCGCAACGCGGCGGGCGACACCGAGCAGGAAAAGACGTGGATGAACGAGGCCGTGCAGCAAGTGACGGAATCGACCTTCTTCAAGCGCTACGGCACGCTCGACGAACAGATCGCGCCGATCCTGTTTCTCGCGTCCGACGAAGCCAGCTATATCACCGGCGCGGTGCTCGCGGTGGCGGGCGGCGACAACGGTTGATCGCGATTGGTTGCGATTGATCGCGGTTGATCGTTACAACTTCGGGCACGACAGCACGTTCAAAGGCGGCGTATCGACGCCTGGTTTGCCGTCGTTCGCGGGCGTGCCTTGCGGCGGCGTGGAGATCAGGCGCACGCCGTTCGGCGCGGCGTTCGCAAGCGCATATGACTCGGCGCTCGCGGCCGGTTGCCAATACGCGTGATAGAGCGCGCCTTCGTGAAAGAGCCGCAGTTTGCCGTGCGCAGTCTGGCCGCCGCTGCTGAAATCGACCGGCTCGCCGTCGCGCAGCACGAAGTGCGCGTCGGGGCCGCTCGGGCCTGAAAGCTTCCCGCATGGCGTGGCGGTATCGGAAGAGTCGGCGGCAAAAGCGGGCTCAAATGCCAACCCAAGGCCCAACCCAACCGCACTCGCGCACCAGCATGCGCTCAGCGCCAGCTTGAAAGCCTTCTTCATGGCGACCTCGCATCGAAACACGTCATCCATCGGATCACTGCGAGCAGCAAGCCGCATGCCGCGCCTTCATCCGGCACTCAAATTCCCGCGCCCGAATAGTTGAAATTTTCAACTATTTGACTATACTCCGATGCGTTGCCGGTTCGCCGGCCAGGCTGCGGGAGCGCGCGTGTCATCCGGTCAGTATTCCGATTTCCTGACGTTCAGGCTCGACCTTACGAGCGCGTTGCTCAGCGAGCGCGCCAATGCCGTGTATCGCGAGCGCTGGGGGCTCGACGTGCGTGCGCTGCGCGTGCTGCGCATCGTCTGCGCGGAGCCGGGCGTCACGCCCAAAGCCGTCTCGCAGCGCGCGCTGATCGAAAAGACCTTGCTGTCGAAAACGCTCGCCGAACTGGAGTCGCGCGGGCTGATCGGCCGCGATACCCACGCCGACGACCGCCGCAGCGTCGCGCTGCACGGCACGCCCGAAGGGCAGAAGGTCGCGAAGGCGTCGGCGAAGGCCGGGGCCGCGCTCGAAGCCGAACTCGCCGTCGCCTTGACCGATGCCGAGCGCAAGACGCTCGACCGTCTGCTCGGCAAGCTCTCGGACAGCCTGCTCGATGGCGCATCCGCATGAAGCCCGCATGAAGCCCGCGCCGCATCCTCACCCGCTATTCCGTATCCGAAGCCGTCATTGAAGGAGTCGCCCATGTCCATTCCGGTCGCCAATCCAGTTTCCACGCCGGTTTCCAGGCCGCTCGTCGAAACCGTCGCGCCTGCCGTCGACGCCTTGTTGCCCGAGCTCGAAGCCGTCTACAAGGACTTGCACCAGCATCCCGAACTCTCGATGCAGGAGTTCCGCACCGCGAAGATCGCCGCCGATTACGTGCAAGCGCTCGGCTATGAAGTCACGCGCGAAGTGGGCGTGACGGGCGTCGTGGCGATCCTGCGCAACGGCGAAGGCCCGACCGTGATGTTGCGCGCCGACATGGACGCGTTGCCCGTGACCGAAGCGACCGGCCTGCCGTACGCGAGCAGCGTCACGGCGAAGGACGACGAAGGCGTGCAGGTGGGCGTTGCGCACGCCTGCGGCCACGATCTGCACGTCACCTGGCTGATGGGCGCGGCGCGCCTGTTCGCGCAGCATCGCAACGCATGGCGCGGCACGCTGATGTGCGTGTTTCAGCCCGGCGAGGAAGTCGGGCGCGGCGCGCGCAGCATGATCGACGACGGCATGATCGCGCGCTTTCCGAAGCCCGACGTGATCCTCGGCCAGCACGTGATGGTCGGCGCGGCGGGCACGGTCGGCTATCGCAGCGGCACGATTCTCTCGGCCGGCGACAGCCTCAAGGTCAAGCTGTTCGGGCGCGGCTCGCACGGCTCGCAGCCGCAGACTTCGATCGATCCCGTCATCATGGCGGCCTCGACGACGCTGCGTCTGCAGACCATCGTCTCGCGCGAGATCTCGCCGCGCGACAGCGCCGTGCTCACGGTGGGCGCGCTGCAGGCGGGCACGAAGGAAAACATCATCCCCGACGACGCCACGCTCAAGCTCAACATGCGCACTTACGACGAGGACGTGCGCGAGTACATGCTGGGCGCGATCCGCCGCATCTGCTGCGCCGAGTGCATGGCCTCGAACGCGCCGCGCGAGCCGGAATTCACCACGCTGTCGAGTTATCCGCTGACCGTCAACGACGACGCCACCACGGCGCGTCTGCGCAGCGCCTTCGAAGCGCGTTTCGGCGCGCGCGCCTATGAAACGCAGCCCGCGGCGGCGAGCGAGGACTTCAGCGTGTTCGGCCGCGAATGGGGCGTGCCGTACGCGTTCTGGTTCATCGGGGGCACCGATCCCGAAACCTTCGAGAAGGCGAAGGCCGCGAAGAAGATCAACGAGATTCCGAGCAACCACTCGCCGAAGTTCGCGCCGGTGCTCGACGGCACCTTGCGCACCGGCCTCGAAGCGATGCTGTGCGCGGCCGCCGCGTGGCTCGGCCACGAAAGCGAGGCCGCATGAGCCTGGCGCTGGGCGCGCACGTGGGCGCGCATATGAACGCCCACACGGCCTATACCGTGCTCGATCTGATCGGCACGTTCGCGTTCGCGATCTCGGGCGCCGTGGCCGCGCGGCAACGGCGGCTCGATCTGTTCGGCATCGTCGTGGTGACGTTCATGGTGGCGTGCGGCGGCGGTATCGTGCGCGATGTCTGCATCGGCGCGATTCCGCCTGCGGGGCTGTCGAACTGGGCGTATCTCGCGGTCTCGCTGCTCGCGGCGGCGCTGACCATCGCCGCCTATCCTCAGGTGCGGCGGCTGCGCCATCCGGTGCTGTTCTTCGACGCGATCGGGCTCGGCCTGTTCGCGGTCGCGGGCGCGCAGAAAACGTGGATCTGGACCAACAGCGCGGAGACCGCCATCGTGCTCGGCATGGTGAGCGCCGTGGGCGGCGGCGTGCTGCGCGACATCCTGCTCTCGCGCGTGCCCGCGATTCTCGAACGCGAGATCTACGCGTCGGCGGCGCTGCTGGGCGCATCGGTGCAGATGGGGCTCACGTACTTCGACTGGTCGTCGTTCTGGACGCCGTGGGTGGCCACCGCCGCCTGCGTCGCGCTGCGGCTCGCGTCGCTTTACTACGGCTGGCGTCTGCCGGTGTTTCAGACGCGCGATCTCATGAAAAAGCCGCCGCGCAAAGCGGCGGCCGACGAGGCTTCGCAGGACGCGCACTGAGGCACATCGTGCATGCTCAGTGCGGCATGCTCAGTGCACGGCTGCCGGTTTTTCCTCGAACAGCACCAGACCCACGAGGCTGATGATTCCGCAGCCGAACACGTACCACGCGGGCGCGTAGAAGCTGCCCGTCGCGCGCCACAACGCGCCGACGGCGAGCTGTGCGAAGCCGCCGAACAGCGTCACGCCCACGGCGTAGATGATGCCGAGCGAGGTCGCCCGCACCTCGGGCCGCAGCGCTTCGAGCATCATCAGAAAACCGGCCGGGCTCGTGAGCGTCATCAGGCCGACCAGCACCAGCACGACCGCCAGCACCGTGCCCACCGAAGGCCACGCGGCAATCGCGGCGAAGGCCGGAAACAGCAGCGCGAGCGAGACGAGCGAACCGGCGGCGAGCATCGGCTTGCGGCGCTTGACGCGATCCGCGAGCCGCCCGGCCAGCGGCGAACCGACCAGCAGCACCACGCCCGCGATGCCGCCACTGGCCGAGGCGGCCGCCGTCGGCATATGCAGCGTCAGCGCGAGAAACGCGGGCAGGAAGAACACGATGGTGTACATCGTGCCGGTCGCGCCGATCACAAGCATGGTGCCCGCCACGATCTGGCGCAGCGGCAGCTTGCGGCGCACCGGAGCGGCCGCGCGGTTTGCGCTGCCGTTCGTCTGCGAAGCGGATACGGCATGCGCCGGCAAGGTATCGTCCAGACGCGAGCGCATCCAGAAGCCGATGGGCCCGATCGCGAGCCCGATCAGAAACGGCACGCGCCAGCCCCACGCGACCAGTTGCTCGTGCGTCAGCGACTTCGAGAGCAGCACCGCGATCAACGCGCCCGCGAGCGCCGCGCCGCCCTGGCTCGCCATCTGCCAGCTCACCAGCCTGCCGCGCTGGCCTTCGCGGCCCGCTTCCATCAGCAGCGTGGTCGCCGCGCCGACTTCGCCGCCCGCCGAAAAGCCTTGCAGCAGACGCCCGAGCACGATCAGCACGGGCGCGGCGAGGCCGATCTGCGCGTAAGTCGGCGCGAGGCCGATCAGCCCGGTGCCGAGCGCCATCAGCAGCACGGTGAGGATCAGCGCGGGCTTGCGTCCCGCGCGGTCCGCGTACGCGCCGATCAGCACGCCGCCGAGCGGTCGCACGACGAAGCCGACGCCGAAGGTCGCGAGCGACATCATCAGCGAGGTGAGGGCGTCGTGCGCCGGGAAGAACAACTGGCCGATCAGCGCCGAAAAGAAGCTGTAGACGGTGAAGTCGAAGAACTCCAGGCCGTTGCCGAGCGCGGCGGCGAGCACCATCGAGCGCTTCGTGCGCTTGGCCGAAGCGTCCGGGACTTCCGGTGCGCCCGAGGCGGCGCGTTCGTGTGCGACGTTCATGATGAAACCTTGTTCGGATGACAAGACCGGCGATGGCGCCGGATTAAAACCAGGTTAAAGCCGGAGCCACGCGCGTGGCTCCGTTCAAGCGCGGGCGTTACTGACTGCCCTTGATGCCTTCGCCGTCGCGGATGGTGATCTTCGTCGTGACCGAGCGCACGCCGCTCACGCCTTGCGCGATCGACGTCGCGAAGTCGATCTGCTTCTGGTCCGCGACCACGCCCGTGAGCGTCACGTCGCCGTCGTGCGCGCGCACGCGGATAAATGTCGCCTTGAGCCCCTGCTTGCGCGCCGCGCGCAGTGCGTGACGCACGTCGTTGGCGAGTGCGCGGTCGGCGACTTTGCTCGTGGTGTTCGTCGCCGGATGCATCGAGGCCGCGCCGGCCTGCGACGCGTTATCGCCCTGCGCGTGGGCGCTCAGGCTCGCGGTCACGCAGAGCGCGGCGGCGGCGAGGCGCAAAAAGATTCGCTGTTTCATGTCAGGTCTCCACGTTGATATTCGATCGTCCAATTCGCTGAAGCGCTGCTCAGAACTTGTGATACATGCCCACCAGCACGAGATGCGGCGACTGATACGCCGTCGTGCCTTCCGAGCCCGTATAGCTCGTCGCGATGTTATCGACGGTCGGCTGCATCGTCGGATATTTGCCGTACGTCGGCGTCGTGCCGGTGTTGTGGATCAGCGAGCCGCGCACGTAAAGCGCCGTGCGCTTCGAGAGGTTGTAGTCGTAGCCGAGCGTCACGCCGTACGAATGGCTGCCCGCGCCCGCCACGTCGCGATACGCGAGTTCCATGCGGAAATCGTTGCGCTGCAGGTAGCGATAGAGCGCGCCCAGCGTGTAGAGCGAGGCCACGCGGTCGCCTTCGAGACGCGGCGCGAGGAAGCTGTAGCCCGCCGACAGCACGTAGTTGCCGCGATCGTAGAGCAGGCCCGCCGCGAAGTTGTCGGTGCGCACGTACTGCGAGGTCGTCAGCGCGTTCAGGCCGTAATTGCCGATATAACTGAGCGTGCCGAACAGATGACCGTCGAAGTAGTTGAGCGCGATGGATTTGGTCTGGATGGTCGGCGCCGTCGAGCCCGAGTCGTGCAGCGCGAGCGCCACCTGCGCGTTCAGCGGCCCGAACCACGGCGACGAGTAGCTGACCGCATTGGTCAGGCGCGCCGCTTCGAAGCTCGCGCCGGGACCGAGATCGTAGGTCCACGCGGTGAGATACGCGACCGTCGAAACGGTGCCGACCTGGCCGAACACGTCGACGAACAGCGGCACGCCCACGTCGTCCTGCAAGCCGAACTTCAGCTCGCCGGTTTTCGCCGAGCCGATGCCTACCCACGCCTCGCGGTTGAACATCGTGTTCGTGCTGCCCAGCTTGCCGGTCGCCGCGTCGAAGCCGTTTTCGAGCGCGAAGCGCACGCGATAGCCGCCGCCCAGATCTTCCACGCCATACAGGCCGATCTTCGAGGTCCATTCGCCGCCGCTTTGCTGCACGAAGGCGGTCTGCGCGCCCTTGGTGAAACCGATCGACTGGTCGACGGCGCCATAGAGGCGCACGCCGGGCGTGTAGGCGCCGGTCGTCGCGTAAGGGATGCCCTGGAAGTAGTCGAGGAGAAACAGATCCGAGGTCTGTGCGAGCGCCGCGTGCGAGGCGCCGCCGAGCGCCGTGGCGCAGACGAGCAAACGTGCGGCACGCGTGGTCCGCGCGCGCCGGGGTTCGTGGGAAGACGACGTGTTGCTGCTTGCTGACATTGTTATTAGCTCTTCAGGTTGGTCAGAAACTGCGGGGAAAGCGGTGCGCGCGGGCGAGAAGCAGGGGGCGGCGCCGCCGTCGGTCCATCGATCAGGAATCCGTATCAAGTCGTGGTGATCCGGGGCGAGCCGCGCGAACGCGGCATCGCTGGGTCATCGAACAGGGAATGAACCTCAGCTCGCGCGCAGATACCGTTGCGTGAGCGCCACGAACCACGCCGCGCCGTAGGCGAGCGCGTCGTCGTTGAAGTCGTAGCCGGGGTTGTGCACCGAGCAGCCGCCCACGCTGCCCACGCCGTTGCCGATCAGCACGTAGCAGCCGGGCAGCACCTCGGTCATCCACGAGAAGTCTTCGCTGCCCATCACGGCGTCGGGCATCATCATCAGGCCGTGCGGGCCGACCAGCGATTCGATCGCGTCGATGGCGAGCAGCGTGGCGTTGCGCTCGTTGACGAGCGGGCGCGAGATCGCGTGATAGTCGACCGTGGCCGTCGCGCCGTACGACTGCGCCTGCAACTCGGCGATCGTGCGGATGCGCGCTTCGAGCAGGTTGCGCGTCTCGCTGTCGAGCGCGCGCACCGACAGCTGCAGCGTGGCCGTTTCGGGAATCACGTTGCCCGCCTTGCCCGCGTTGATCGCGCCCACCGTCACCACGGCGGCGCGCGTGGGCTCCACGTTGCGCGCGACGATGCTCTGCAAGGCCATCACGATGCTCGCCGCCGCCACCACCGGATCGCAGCCCAGTTGCGGCATCGCGCCGTGCGCGCCGCGTCCCGTCACGGTGATCGTGACCGAGTCCGACGACGCGAGCATGCAGCCGTGGCGCACCGCGAAGTGGCCCACGGGCACGCCGGGCGCGTTGTGCAGCGCGAACACCTGGTCGCACGGAAAGCGCTCGAACAGACCGTCGGCGATCATCTTCGAGGCGCCGCCCAAGCCTTCCTCTGCGGGCTGGAAAATCAGGTTGAGCGTGCCGTCGAAATCGGCGCTGGCGAGGTGATGCGCGGCGGCCAGCAGCGTGGCCGTATGGCCGTCGTGGCCGCAGGCGTGCATGGTCTGCGCGACGGTGCTCGCGTAGGGCAGGCCAGTGCTCTCCTGAATGGGCAGTGCGTCCATGTCGGCGCGCAGGCCGATCGCGCGCGTCGAGCTGCCGCGACGCAGACGCCCGACCACGCCCGTGCCGCCCACGCCCGTCGTCACCTCGTAACCCCATTGCGCGAGTTTTTCGGCGACGATCTGCGCCGTGCGCGTCTCCGCGAAGCCCAGTTCGGGATGGGCGTGAATATCGTGGCGAATCGCGATAAATGGCTGCTGTTGTTCGCGGATGGCGTCGATCAGGTCGGCGCGCTCGGGTGCGGCGGTGGCCTGGCTGTTGGCTTGCGGGATTTGCTGCGTCATGTCCTTGTCCTGAAGTCCGGGTGCGGTCGGCCGTGTTTGCCGTGTGGTGCAACGGCCGCGTTTGTTACAGACTAAGGACGATCGGTCGAAATAAAAAAGCAAAAATCGGCATGTCGATAACCGATGGTAATATCCACCGCATCATGAAAATCCACCAACTGAGAGCGCTGGTCGAAATCGCCGCCACGGGCACCATCAACGGCGCGGCGCGGCGGCTGCACGTGACGCAGCCCGCCATCACCAAGGCCGTGCGCGATCTGGAGGATGAGTGCGGCGTGCGCCTGTTCGAGCGCAATCCTTGGGGCGTGGTGCCGACCGCCGAAGGCGAGGCGCTGTTGCGGCGCTCGCGCACGGTGCTGCGCGAACTGGAGCGCGCCGAGGAAGATCTCGCGCATCTGAAGGGCCAGCGCGAAGGGCGGCTGGTGATCGGCGTGACGCCGATCGCGGGCACGGCGGGTCTCGCCGACGCCTTCGCCGATTTCCGGCGTCACTGGCCGCTCGTGACCGTCGAGTTTCGCGAGCTGGGCTTCAACCAGTTGCGCGAGCAACTGAGTAACCGCACGCTCGATCTCGCGTTCGCGGCGTTTCCGGCCAATCCCGCCGAGCACGATCCGGAAGCGGTCAAGACGCTGTTCGCGTTCGATTCCGTGTTCGTGACGCGCGCGCAGGGTGCGTTTGCGCGCGCCACGTCGCTCGCGCAATTGCAGGACGCCGAGTGGATACACACCGACGCCACCGACCATTACCCCGAGCGCATCCGCGCGATGTTCGAGCGCGAAGGGCTCGCGCCGCCGCGCCGCGTCACGCGCTGCACCTCGTACGGGCTGCTCTACGGTCTCGCGCTGAGCAACGACGCCGTGTTCGCCTGGACCCGCCATACGCTCGAAACGGCCGAGCTGGGCCGCGCCTTCGTCGAACTCGCGCTGCCGCAGCGTCCGCCTCCGCTGCAGCTATATCTCTACTCGCCGCCCGAGGCGCAGCTCACGAAACCGGCGGAATATTTCGTCGATTGCATCCTCGCCGTGGCCGCCGAACGCGGGCGCACGGGCCACGGCGGCACGGTGCTGAGCGGTGGCTGACGCACCGCCCATCGCTCTCTTTTCCGCACGATTGAAATGAAAAAGTAAGGTACGCGGCGCGCTGTCGGTGCACGCTCGCGTGGTCGCGCACGTCCGCTGCGTGCGGGTTTTGCCCAATTGCGCAATTTTCAATGCACATTTTGCCGCAGGCTGTTATAGTCGCGCCCCGCTGCAACCAGCCAGAAAGCACCTTTCCGGATGACGCGCTATATTTTTTAGACGCCATGTGCCTGGCCGGTTCGCATTGCACCCCTGCGTTGCCGCCGGGCGCCGCGTAAAACAACCCTGCGGTGCGGATGGATCGGCCCGTTTGCGTCTCCCGCTCTTGCCTGGTCAGGCACGGCGGACAGCGCCCGGACGGCACGGACAAACGAAAGAAGAATCCACCTGGGAGCTGACGTGAAATATCAACTGGGCGCACTCGTGCTGCTCGCAGCCAGTTCGGCTGCATCGGCGCAATCGAGCGTGACGCTGTATGGCCGCGTGGACGGCGGCATCGAATATCTGAATCACATTGCAAACGGCAACGGCGGCACCTCGAGCCGCTGGAGCGCGGAAGGCGGCGACTGGGGCACCAGCATGCTCGGCATGAAGGGCACCGAGGACCTCGGCGGCGGCACCAGCGCGCTGTTCGACCTCGAAACCGCGCTGCAGATCATGAACGGCACGTCGGGCGGCGGCAAACTGTTTTCGCGCCGCGCGTATGTCGGTTTGAAGAACGACACCTGGGGGCAAATCCAGGCCGGTCGCAATCTCTTCATCGACAGCGACGGCGTCTGGGAATTCGACCCGTTCGTGCAGCAGGCCGTGTCGTCGGCGTCGCTCGTGCGCGGGCGCAACTGGCAGCAGACCAGCAATAACGTCGAGTACCACAGCCCGGTGTGGAACGGCTTCGACGTGCAAGGCCAGTACGCCTTCGGCAACCAGACGAGCGGCTTCAACAATGGCGCGGACGGCGACTTCGGCCGCTCGGACGGCGTCATGCTGACGTACCACTCGCCGCTGTTCGACGTGCGCGGCATCTACGACGAGCTGCGCGACTCCAACGGCCGCTTCTCCAACATCTTCACCGCCTCGCGCGAATACTTCGTGGGCGGCAACCTGCGCATGGAGAAGTGGAAGATCCAGGCGGCCTACACGCATTACAGCGCGCCGGATTCGCCGGTGGGCGTGGCCGACTCGGCCGATCACTACTGGCTCGGCGCGACCTATCAGGCCACGCCGAAGTGGGCCGTCACGGCGGCCGGCTTCTATATTCATGTAGGCGAGGGCAGCGGCGACATTTCGCACGACCCGGGCAGCCACGCGATGCTCTACGCGCTCGGCACCACCTACAACCTGAGCAAGCGCACGTTCCTGTACGGCACCGTCGCGTACGTGGACAACAGCAAGAACGGCAACTTCTCGGTGTTCGCCACGCCGCGCGATTCGAGTTCGCCGACCAGCCCGAACGTGGGCGAGTCGCAGACCGGCGCGTACGTCGGGATGATGCACGTCTTCTAAAGGCTTTTTTCGCGGAGTGTTTTTCCGCATTGCCGGCCACTCCGGGCGTAGCGGAGTGGCTGGACGACTCGCCGGCGTTCGCGCCGGCGCGCCTCGCCGCCGGCTTTGTGTGAAAGACGAGGCAAGCGGCGTCCTCAAAAGAAGGTTGAGATCATCATGTCCAGATCCAGAGAATCATCATCGCCGGGGTTCATCGGCGTCATCACCCTAATCTTTATTGCGCTCACGTCGCTCTATCTGCTGATAGGCGGCGCGTACCTGCTTTCGCTCGGCGGCTCGGCGTACTACGTCATCACCGGCGTCCTGCTGCTCGGCGTGACGTGGCTGCTGTACCGCCGTCGCGCGTCCGCGCTGGTGCTCTACGCGCTCGTGCTCGTGGGCACCGCGATCTGGGCGCTGTGGGAGTCGGGGCCCGACTTCTGGGCGCTCGCACCGCGTTCGGGCGTCCTCGTCGTGTTCGGCGTGTGGCTGCTGCTGCTCGTGAGCTGGCGTCTCGAAGCGCCGCGCAAGCTCGGCGTGCAGACGCTCGTCGGCTCGCTCGTGATCTGGGCGGGCGTGCTCGTGTACGCCTGCTTCAACGATCCGCAGACGGTCAACGGCACGCTGAACGCGTCGACCGGCACGCCGGCCGCGCATGTCGACGGCATCGCGCCGTCCGACTGGCCCGCCTATGGCCGCGACCAGCAAGGCACGCGCTACTCGCCGTTGCAGACCATCACGCCGGATAACGTGAAGAACCTGCAGGTGGCCTGGACCTTCCGCACGGGCGACCTGAAAGGCCCGAACGATCCGGTCGAGATCACCAACGAGGTCACGCCGATCAAGATCGGCAATCTGCTCTACCTGTGCTCGCCGCACCAGATCCTGTTCGCGCTCGACGCGCAAAGCGGCCAGCTCAAGTGGAAGTTCGATCCGAAGCTGCAGCCGGACCCGTCGTTCCAGCACGTGACCTGCCGTGGCGTGTCGTACGTCGACCTGTCGGCGAGCGCGCAATCGGACGACGCTGCCGCACCGGCGCAAGCCGCTGCATCGGACGCCGCCGCTTCGAGCGCGACCGCTGCCGCCTCGGGCGCTTCGGCCACCGACGCCGCCGCACAAGCTGCCGCACCGGCCAGCGACGCACCGGCCACGCTCGCCGCCGCTCCGGCCGCGAACGCAGCCTGCACGCGCCGCATCTATCTGCCGGTCAACGACGGCCATCTCTACGCACTCGACGCCGAAACCGGCGCACCGTGCTCGGAGTTCGGCGATAACGGCAAGCTCGATCTGCAGCATGCGATGCCGGTCACGACGCCGGGCATGTACGAGCCGACGTCGCCGCCGATCATCACCAGCAAGGTGATCGTGGTCGCGGGCGCGGTCGAGGACAACTTCTCGAACCGCGAACCGTCGGGCGTGATCCGCGGCTTCGACGTGCGCACGGGCAAGCTCCTGTGGGCCTTCGATCCGGGCGCAGCCGATCCGAACAAGATCCCGGGTCCGGGCGAGCACTACACGTGGAACTCGCCGAACTCGTGGGCGCCGGCCGCCTATGACGCGAAGCTCGACATCGTCTATCTGCCGATGGGCGTGCGCACCCCGGACATCTGGGGCGGCGACCGCACGCCGGAGATGGAGCGCTACGCCAGCGGCCTGCTCGCGCTGCACGCATCGACCGGCAAGCTCGCCTGGTTCTACCAGACCGCGCACCATGACCTCTGGGACATGGACATGCCGTCGCAGCCGACGCTCGCGAACATCACCGACAAGGACGGCAAGACCGTGCCGGTCGTGTACGCGCCGGCCAAGACCGGCAACCTGTTCGTGCTCGACCGCCGCACCGGCGAGACCGTCGTGCCGGCGCCCGAACTGCCGGTGCCGCAAGGCGCCGCGCCGGGTGACCACACGTCGCCGACGCAGCCGTTCTCCGAACTCACGTTCCGTCCGAAGAATCTCCTCACGGACAAGGACATGTGGGGCGCGACGATGTACGACCAGCTGGTCTGCCGCGTGATGTTCCACAAGCTGCGCTATGAAGGCACGTTCACGCCGCCTTCGCTGCAAGGCACGCTCGTGTTCCCGGGCAACCTGGGCATGTTCGAGTGGGGCGGCATTGCACTCGACACGGATCGTCAGATCGCCATCGCCAACCCGATCGCGCTGCCGTTCGTCTCGCGTCTGATCCCGCGTGGTCCGGGCAATCCGCAGGAACCGCAACCGGGCGCGAAGGGCAGCGGTACGGAATCGGGCATCCAGCCGCAGTACGGGATTCCGTTCGGCGTGACGCTCAACCCGTTCCTCTCGCCGTTCGGTCTGCCGTGCAAGCAGCCGGCATGGGGCTACATCTCGGCCGTCGACCTGAAGACCAACGAGATCGTGTGGAAGAAGCGTATCGGCACCGTGCGTGACAGCTCGCCGATCCCGCTGCCGTTCAAGATGGGCATGCCGATGCTCGGCGGCCCGATGGTCACGGCCGGCGGCGTTGCGTTCATCGGCGCGACGGCGGACAACTATCTGCGCGCGTTCGACGTGAACAACGGCAAGCAGCTCTGGGAAGCCCGCCTGCCGGCAGGCGGTCAGGCTACGCCGATGACCTACTCGGTCAACGGTCGCCAGTTCGTGGTGATCGCCGCGGGCGGCCACGGTTCGTTCGGCACCAAGCTGGGCGACTACGTGATCGCTTACGCACTGCCGCAGTAAGGGCACAGCGGTGACAGGAGGCGCGGCGCGGCCGGCCGGAAACGCTCAGTTCGAGCGTGACCGTCCGGGCGCGCCGCGCCTTTTTTCATGCGCTTTTCGCAGGCATTTCATGGGCCTTTCGTGTATCCGAAGCGATTGTGGTATTTGTACCAAACAGTTAATTCGCGGATCGCGATGCGATTTCGCTGCGGTAAAATGCGGCGCTTTCGTGGCAGCGCTGGCAGGCTTGCGAGCACCGATGCCAGTATTCAGGAGTCGAAACGAGTCGTTTGATACGATGAGTCCGCCGGAACAGGCAGCATCTCCGGCCGCGTGAATCGCGTGGCCCGACATGCGGCTTCTCCCGCCATTCCCACCGCGCGCCGCGCAGCCGCGCACGCGCCGTTTTCCTGTTTTCCCGTATGCATTCAAGCTTCCGTGCGCCGTTCGGCCCGCACCGGTCTGTCTCACGCGCGCGCTCTTTCGGGCGTCGCCTGATGCCGTTCGCGCAGTTCGCACCGCGCGCGATTTCCGGGTTCCCGGCGCTCTCCGCGTTCATGCTGTGCGCCGCGCTGGCGTCGCATGCCGGCGACGCCCACGCGCAAAGCTCGGTCACGCTCTACGGCGCGATCGACACCAGCATCGAAATCACCAATCCGGGCGCGGGCTATGTCGCGCGCATGGATTCGGGCGCGTATCGCGGCTCGCGCATCGGCCTGCGCGGCGCGGAAGATATCGGCAATGGCGTGAAGATTCTCTTCGATCTGGAGAACGGCTTCGGTTCCGGCGACGGCACTTACGCGGTGGCCAACACGATCTTCAATCGTCAGGCGTGGATCGGCCTCGGCACGCCGTACGGCACGCTGCGCATGGGCCGCCAGTATTCGCCGATCTACATTCCGTTCAAGGGCGGACTCGACGCGTTCGGCGCGGGCACGATCGCCTCGGGCCTGAACAATCTCTCGAAGATCACGCCGTACGAGAGCAACGCGATCACGTATCTGTCGCCGGAGTACCACGGCTTCTCCACGACGATCATGGCCTCGCTGCGCAGCGCGAGCGACGGTGACGGCAACGGCCTCGCCGGACACATCGAAACCTTCGCCTATCACGACGGCCCGTTCCGCATTTCGTACGCGCATCAGCAGACGCACGGCTCGGGCGCGTTGCGCGCGAACCTCGGCGGCATGTCGTACGTCTACGGACCGGTCACGGGCTTTCTGTCGTTCTTCAACGGCGACGGCGGCACGCCGCGCTATCACGACGACGGCGTCTCGCTGTCCGCGCGCTATGCCGTCAGCGCGCGCTTCCGCGCCTCGCTCGGCTACACTTATATGCGCGACCGCTCGGGCGGCGACAACAACGCGGATCAATTCAGCGCCGCCTGCGAGTACGATCTCTCGAAGCGCGTGCTGCTCTACGCGAGCGCGGGCTGGCTGCGCAACCGCGGCGAAGGCGAGATGACGCTGCGCGGCGTGAACGTGACGGGCCTGACGCCATCGTGGCCCGGCGCGACGGTGCGTGGCGTGCAGTTCGGCATGATCGACCGCTTCTAGCCAGCTCAACCCGGTTCTTTTCAGCGCGGCGCCAGGAGAGGCGCGCAGGAGAAAACGTGACGCACACCATCGTCGGCGGGTCTCCGGTTTCTCCAAGCGGCGCGCGCGTCCATGACGGAGCGCGCCAGTGAGATTGCGCGCGCTGCCCGACTTCTCGCCGACGCGCGTGTTCCTGTTCACGGTTGCGCTGGGCGGCGCGGCGGGCGTGGACTTCGTCGCCTCGTCGATGATGGGCATCGCCGGCACGCACATCCGCGGCGGCGTGCACGCCTCACCCGAAGATTTCCTCTGGAGCATGACGTCCTACGCCGCGATGGCGAGCGTGGCGAATCTCATGCTCGCGCGCATCGCGCGACACACCAGTTATCGCTCGTACACCGTGGTGGGGCTGCTCGTCGCGGCCCTCGGCTCGCTGCTGTGCATGCTCTGCGATACGCCGCTCGAACTGACGATCGCCCGCGGCGTGCAGGGTTTCGGCGCGGGCGGTCTGTTCGCGGCTTCGCGCATCCTCATCCAGCTCGTGGCCGCGCGCGACGAACGCGGACCGCTGTTCATCGGCTTCAATATCGGCTCGCTGGGGCTCTCGGCGATCACGCCCTGGCTCGCCGCCGAACTCGTGGAAGGCGCCGCGTGGCAGATGGTATTCGCGATCCAGGTCGTGCTTGCGCTCGCGGTGCTGGTGCTCGTACTGCTCACGTATCCGCATCGCGTGACGCCCGCTGGCGGCCTCTGGGAACTCAACATCGATCCGATGGACTGGCCCGTGGTGATCCTCTTCGGCCTCGGCGCGATGGTGCTCATGCACGGACTCGGCGACCTGCGTTTCTATGAATTCGCGAGTTCGCCCTCGGTCGCGCTCACGCCGCTCGCGGGCGTCGCGCTGATCGGCGCGGCCTTCGTGCGGCTGCATCGCGAACCTCAACTCTGGCTCGATCCGCATGCGCTGCTTGGCCGCCGCTATCTCGTCGGCATTCTGTTTTACGCGATCTACTACTTCCTCAACGGCCTCTGGAATTATCTGATTCCGACGCTGCTGCAAAGCGGTTTCGGCTTCGGTTTTCAGGTGACGGGCGAAGTGCTCACATGGGCGTCCACCTTGAGTCTCGGCGCGATGCTGTGCTTCTCGCTGGTCGCGCCCAAGCTGTTCGGTCAACGCCGCTATATCGCGTTCGGTTACGTGCTGTTTTCCGTCGCGCTCCTGATGCTTTCGCTGCGCACGATGACCGGCGCGTCGATGGATGTGATCCTGCCCGCGCTGTTCCTGCAGGGCTTGACCGTGCCGTTCGTGATGGCGCAGGTCGCGGGCATGACCTTCGTCGATTTCGCCGAGGACGATTTCCAGCACGCCTACGCGTTCAAGAACATCGTGCGCCAGATCGCGACCGCGAGCGGCACGGGCGCGGCGAGTCTGTGGCTGCAATATGGCGAGGCGATTGCGCGCACGCGGCTCGTCGAGCGCATCACGCCGTTCGATCTCGGCGGCATGCCGCCCATGCCCGAGCTGATGCGCATGGCGTCCGAACTCGAAACCCAGGCGACGCTCGTGGCCAGCGCGAATCTGCTCTCCTGGCTGGCGGTGTTCTGCGGCTGCGTGGCCGTCATTGCGCTATTGATTCGCTGGCGTACGACGCCCGCCGCCTAAGCGTCAACGCAGATAGTTCGGCATCCGTATTATTTCGAAGCCGCACGACGCGCGCGCTTTTTCACCGGTCCGGTGGAGTCGCGCACAACGAGTTGGGGCGGCGGCCCGATCGCCATCGACGGCGCCTGCACCGGCTCGCCGATCAGGCGGATCAGGCTGCTGATCGACAGTTCCGCCACGGCCTCGGTCTGGATCGCGACCGTCGTGAGGGCGGGGCGCACCTGATGCGCCAGCTGGATATCGGTAATGCCGATGACCGACACATCGCCCGGCACCGCCAGCCCCATGCCCACCAGCGCCTGGATCGCGCCGATCGCGAGCAGGTCGTTCGACGCGAAGATTGCGGTGAGTTCGGGGTGCGCCGCCATCAGCGTCAGGCAGGCCGCGTGGCCCGCGTCGATCGAGTCGCGCACCTGCAATTCGGCGGCCGCGCAGGCCACGCCGCCTTCGGCGAGCGCCGCGTGAAAACCGTCCGAACGCGCGTCCTGCAAGCCGCCGCAACCGTCGCCGATCAGCATGCCGATCTTGCGGTGCCCGAGTTCGAGCAGATGCTGCGCCGCAAGCCTGCCCGCGTGCGCGAAGTCGACGGCCACGCAGGGCAGCGCGGGCGGTTTTTCCGGGTGCTCCCACATCGCCAGCAGGATCGGGCCGTTGTGCATCGCCGAGATGCACAGCTCGTTCATGGCAATGTCCGTGTTCATCACGAGCACGCCGTCGGCGAAGGTGCCCGCGATCTGGTTGAGGTAGGCGCGGCCGATCTGCGCGTCGTCGTCGGTGTTGCAGACCATCAGGAAATGACCGGCCTTGCGCGCCGCGCGCTCGGCCGCCAGCACGAACTCCGGATAGAACGGGTTGGCGATGTTCGAGAGCATCAGCGCGAGCGTGGACGAGCGGCCCTGCGCGAGCGCGCGCGCGTTGAGGTTGGGCCGATAGCCGAGTTCGGCGATCGCTTTGAGCACGCGCTCCGCCGTCTCCGGGCGGACCTTCTCGCGATTGCGCAGCACGTTCGAAACGGTGGCCGCGGTAACGCGGGCGCGCCGCGCGACTTCTGTAAGGGTGACCATGTGCTGCCTTTGTTGTGTCGTTTCCCACATTCAGGGACTGCGACTCAAATGTTGCAAGTCGCCGGGGGAATTTGATAATTTTCACCCACACCACGCCGGGAAGGCGATGAGCGCCGGGTATCTCCGTACAGCAATTTAAGCGGTTAAATGCCCGATGCACAAGCCCCCGGCCATATTTATAGCGTAGAATTTAAGCGCTTAAATCCGGAGGAGACAAGATGGCGACGATCCAGTTATCGAACGTCGGCAAGCAATACGGCGACCACGCGCCCGTGATCCGGCGCGTCGATCTCGAGATTGGCCACCACGAATTCTGTGTGTTCCTCGGCCCGTCGGGCTGCGGAAAATCCACCTTGCTGCGCATGATCGCGGGCCTCGAAGAGGTGACCGAAGGCGAGCTGCGCATCGGCGGGCGCGTCGTCAACGACGTGCCGGCGGCCCAGCGCGGTGCGGCGATGGTGTTCCAGAGCTACGCGCTGTTCCCGCACATGACGGTGTTCGAGAACATGGCTTTCGGCCTGAAGATCGCCAAGGTGCCGAAGCCTGAAATCGAGCGCCGCGTGCTCGACGCCGCGCGCAGCCTGCAACTCGACACGCTGCTCGACCGCCATCCCAAGGCGCTCTCGGGCGGCCAGCGCCAGCGCGTCGCAATCGGCCGCGCGATCGTGCGCGAGCCCGGCGTGTTTCTGTTCGACGAACCGCTCTCCAATCTCGATGCCGCGCTGCGCAGCCACACCCGCGTGGAAATCGCGCGTCTGCATCAACGTTTCGACAACGCCAGCGTGGTCTATGTCACGCACGATCAGGTCGAGGCGATGACGCTCGCCGACCGCATCGTGCTGCTGCATGCAGGCGCGGATATGGAGAAGTACGGCAGCGTCGCGCAAAGCGGTGCGCCGCTCGAGTTGTATCACCATCCGAAGTCGCGCTTCGTGGCGGGTTTCATCGGTTCGCCGCGCATGAATTTCATCGACGGCACGGTCGACGCCGTGAGCGAGGAGGGCGTGCGCGTCGCCTGCGCGGGCGGCAACGAGACGCTGCTCGCGAGCGTCGACGGTCGCGGTCTGCAACGCGGCGAGCGCGTGACGCTGGGCGTGCGGCCCGAGCATCTGCGTCTCGATGGCGAAGGTCAATCGATCTCGGGCACGACCGTGCTTGCCGAGCGTCTGGGCGAGCACAGCTATCTGCACGCCGATCACGCGGCCGGCACGCTGGTGGCGAAGGCGCCGGGCGACACGCATATCGGCGTGGGCGAACGGCTGCGCATTCGCGTGCCCGCCGACGCCTGCCATCTGTTCGACGCAGCGGGCCTCGCGCGCAAGCGGCTGGCCGTTGCGCGCACACACGCCGATGCGGGTTCGGCGGCGGCCGCAGCGCTGATCTGATAAAAACGCGATCGCGCGTATTCAGCTTTACCCCGCCGTGAGAGCGGGGCGAGTTTCACAGGCAAGCAGGCAGCACGCAGCACGCAGGTAAACAAGCAGTGAGGCAGTCAACACGCACGCAGTAACCGCATGCAAGACGAGCAAACAACGCACATCTGGAGACAAAACATGTTCGCACAACGCTTCCGCAGCTTCGGCACGCTCGCGCGCGCCACGGCGGCCGTGACGCTGGTGGCCGCCACGCTCGCGAGCGCCGGCGCCGACGCGGCCACGCTCACCGTCAACGTATCGGCGCGCGGCAATCAGCGCTCGACCTGGCAAGACGCTTTCGACAAGTTCAAGAAGGCCAATCCCGACGTCGACCTCAAGGTGTCGTACGTGACCGAAGAGGCCTACAAGGTGCAGATGAGCGGCTGGCTCGCGACCGATCCGCCCGATGTGGTGTCTTGGCACGACGGCGAACGCATGGCGTATTACGCGCAGCGCGGCCTGCTCGAAGACCTCTCGTCTGACTGGGCGAAGAACGGCTGGAACGAGCAATACGCTTCGGTGAAGGAAGCGTCGACGTACAAGGGCAAGCAGTACGCCGCGCCGCTCGGCTATGACGCGTACGGTTTCTTCTATCGCAAGGACCTGTTCCAGAAGGCCGGCATCAAGGAAGAACCGAAAACGTGGGACGAGTTCCTCGACGCCTGCAAGAAGCTCAAGGCCGTCGGCGTGCAGCCGATCGCCGTCGCCGCGCGCGACAGCTGGACGCTCGCCGCGTGGTTCGACTATCTGGATCTGCGCATCAACGGCAACGCGTTCCATCAGCAATTGATGGCCGGTGAAATTCCCTACACCGACCCGCGCGTGAAGAAGGTCTTCACCGCGTGGAAGACGCTGATCGACAACCACTACTTCATGGACAACGCGCTGTCCTACGACGTCGACTCGATCGCGCCGGTGCTCGTGAACGGCAAGGCCGCGATGATGCTGATGGGCACGTTCTTCTCGGCCAGCTTCCCGGCCAACATGAAGCAGGACGTGGGCTTCTTCCGCTTCCCGATCATCGACGCCAATGTGCCGACCGCCGAAGACGGTCCCGTGAACGTGCTGCTGGTGCCCGCGAAGGCGAAGAACAAGGCCGACGCGCGCCGTCTGCTCGCCTTCATGGAATCGCCGCAGATCAACGCCGATCTCGCGCGCGGCTGGGGCCAGCTGCCGTCGAACAACAAGGCGGCCGAGCCTGAAGATGCGATCTCGAAGGTCGGCTTCCAGACGCTCGCGAACACGAAGGGCGGCATCGCGCAGTTCTACGACCGCGACATGCAGAAGGAAATGGCCGACGAAGGCATGAAGGCCATGCAGCAGTTCTATTCCGATCCGACGCAGATCGACGCGCTGCTCGCGCGACTCGAAACCACGCGTCAGCGCATTTACCACAAGTAAATCGCACGTCATTGCACGACGGCCGGTGGCGCGCAGCCGCCGGTCCATCGTGCAAGCCTTCATTCGCTTGATTCGCAATCCGTAATAAATAGCGAGGCCTGAACATGTCCGATACCGTAGCGCGCCCCATGGGGGCGGCGCGGCCGCGTCGCGCTTCCACGTCGCGCCGCCAGCAGAATCGCGCCGCGTTGTATTTCCTGTTGCCGGGCGGCGTGCTGTTCACGCTTTGCGTGATCTACCCGATTTTCAGCAGCATCGCGCTCAGTTTTTATAACTGGGATGGCATGACCGAAAAGACGTTCGTGGGCCTCGCGAACTACATCGAGTTATTCCAGACCGACACGTTCTATACGGCGCTCAAGAACAATCTGCTCTGGCTCGTGCTGTTTCAGCTCGCACCGCCCGTCGGCCTGATGTTCGCGCTCTATCTGAATCAGACGGTGCGCGGGATTCGCATCGTGAAGTCGCTGTTTTTCGCGCCGTTCGTGCTCTCGGGCGTGGTGGTGGGTCTCGTGTTTTCGTGGTTCTACGACCCTACGTTCGGCCTGCTGCGCCTGATTTTGGGCCACGGCGTGCCGGTGATCGGCGATCCGAAGCTCGTGACCTACGGCATCATCTTCGCCGCGCTGTGGCCGCAAACGCCGTTCTGCATGGTGCTCTATCTCACGGGCCTTACGTCGATCAATCCGGAAATCGTCGAAGCCGCGCGCATGGAAGGCGCGAAGGGTCTCAAGCTTTTCTGGCACGTGATTCTGCCGCAATTGCGCCCCGTGACGTTCATGGCGATCGTGCTGACCGTGATCGGCGCGCTGCGCAGCTTCGACCTGATCGCGGTGATGAGCGGCGGCGGTCCGTTCGACAGCTCCACCGTGCTCGCCTATTACATGTACGACCAGGCCATCAAGTATTACCGCGAAGGCTATTCGGCTTCGATCGCCGTCGTGCTGTTCGCCATCATGCTGGTCTACATCGTGTTCCATCTGCGCCGCATGCTGCGCGAAGAACACTGAAATAAGGGAGTTGCCTTTATGTATCCGCTTCCCGTCGAACGCTGGAAACCCGCGAATCGCGCGCTCTATAAACTCTCGCTGCCCATCGCGCTCGTGATCTGGCTGCTGCCGATGCTGGCCGTTCTCGTCACTTCGATCCGCTCCACCGAAGAACTCCAGCAAGGCGATTACTGGGGCTGGCCAAAACATTTCGCCTTATTCGATAACTACGGCGCGGCGCTCACGCAAACGCCCATGCTGCATTACTTCGCCAATAGCGTGATCATTACCGTGCCTTCGGTGATCGGCGCGATTCTATTGGCGTCGATGGCAGGCTTCGCGCTTTCGACCTACAAATTTCGCGGCAATACCGCCGTGTTGTTTGCCTTCGTCGCGGGCAATTTCGTGCCGATCCAGATTCTCATGATTCCGGTGCGCGACATGGCGCTGCGCGTGGGTCTCTACAACACCGTCTGGGCGCTGATTATTTTTCACGTCTCGTTTCAAACCGGTTTCTGCACGCTGTTTCTGCGCAATTTCATCAAGCAGCTGCCATTCGAATTGATCGAGGCGGCGCGCGTGGAAGGCGCGAGCGAATGGACCATTTACTGGCGCATCGTCATGCCGCTCGTGCGGCCCGCGCTCGCCGCGCTCGGCATTCTGGTGTTCACCTTCGTGTGGAACGACTACTTCTGGGCGCTCTGTCTCACCCAGGGTGACGACGCCGCGCCGATTACCGTGGGCGTCGCCGCGCTGAAAGGGCAGTGGACCACGGCGTGGAATCTCGTGGCGGCGGGCTCGGTGCTCGCGGCGCTGCCTTCCGTGCTGATGTTCTTCGCCATGCAAAAGCATTTTGTCGCGGGTCTCACCTTCGGCGCCAGCAAGGGCTAAACGAATCCTCGCGGGTGTCGAAGGTGCTTTTTCCGCTGTTCAACGTTTAACCGTACCGGGTTTTTCACTCATGCAAATCGGAGTCTGCTACTACCCCGAACAATGGCCGCGCACGATGTGGGCCGACGACGCGCGGCGCATGGCCGAACTCGGCATTTCGCACGTGCGTATCGCCGAATTCGCGTGGAGCCGCATGGAGCCGCGCAAGGGCGTGTTCGACTGGGCGTGGCTCGATGAAGCGATCGAAACGCTCGCGGCGCGCGGCCTGAAACTCGTGCTCGGCACGCCCACGGCGTCGCCGCCGAAATGGCTCGTCGATTCGATTCCCGACATGCTGCCGGTGCGCGCGGACGGCACGCGCTGGAATTACGGTTCGCGACGCCATTACGACATCGCCAGCGCCGCGTATCGCAAGGAATGCGAGCGCATTACGGAAGCGATGGCGCAGCGCTATGGCCGGCATCCCGCCGTGGTCGCGTGGCAGACCGATAACGAACTCGGTTGCCACGACACGGTGCCGAGCTATTCGCCCGCCGCGCAGCAGCGTTTTCAGGCGTGGCTCGCACAACGCTACGGCAGCATCGAAGCGCTCAACGAAGCGTGGGGCAATGTGTTCTGGAGCATGGAGTACCCGTCGTTCGAGACGGTCGGTCTGCCCGTGCTCACGCCCACCGACGCCAATCCCTCGCATCTGCTGGACTTCCGCCGCTACATGTCCGACGAAGTGGCGAGCTTCCATCGCGAGCAGGCCGACGTGCTGCGCCGTTATGCGCCGGATGCGGACGTGCTGCACAACTTCATGGGCTTTTTCACGACCTTCGATCACTACGAATTCGCGGCGAACAACGCCATCGACGTGGCGACGTGGGACAGCTACCCGATCGCGCGCACCGAAGTGATCGGCGTGCCGGAAGCGGACAAGGCGCGTTATGCACGCACCGCGCATCCCGATGTGTCGGCGTTCGATCACGACCGTTATCGCGCGATTGGCGCGGGTCGTTTCTGGGTCATGGAGCAGCAGGCCGGTCCGGTGAACTGGGCGCCGTGGAATCCGGTGCCCGCGAAGGGCATGGTGCGCCTGTGGGCCTACGAGGCCTTCGCACACGGCGCGGAGCTCGTGTCGTATTTCCGCTGGCGTCAGTGCCCGTATGCGCAGGAGCAGATGCATTCGGGCCTCAATCTGCCGAATAACGAACTCTCGCCGGGCGGCGAGGAAGTGGCGCAGGCCGCGCGCGAGATCGCGCAAAGCGAGACTTTGCGCACGCTAGGCGCGCCCGCGCGCGCGGCCGTCGCGCTCGTGTTCGACTACGAAACGCAATGGATGTTCGAGATTCAACGCCACGGCGTGGGTTTCGATTATCAGACGCTCGCGTTCGACTATTACAGCGCGCTGCGCGAACAGGGCCTCGACGTCGATATCGTGTCGCGTCACGCGGATCTTTCTGCGTATCGCCTCGTCGTGGTGCCGTCGCTGGCCGTGCTCGACGGCGCGTTTATCGCCAAGGTCGAACAGAGCGACGCGCGCTGGGTGTTTGGCCCGCGTACGGGCTCGAAAACCACGCACTTCGCGATTCCCGGCAATCTGCCGCCGGGGCCGCTGCAACGCGTGCTGCCGCTGCAGGTGCTCGAAGCGGAATCGCTGCGGCCCACGCTCGCGCCCGCGTTGTCGCTCGGCAGCGTGAGCGGCGCGGCGCTGCACTGGCGCGAACACGTGCGTGCGAACGATGGCGCGCAGATCGACGCCACGTTCGAGGACGGCTGGCCCGCGCTGCTGTCGAGCGGCCGCGTGCAATACGCCACGGCGTGGCTCACACACGATCTGCATCGCACGCTGCTCGGCGAGGCGGCACGCGCGGCCGGGCTCGATACGCAGACGCTGCCCGAAGGCGTGCGTCTCGCGCATCGCGGCGGCTTGAGCTTCGCGTTCAACTTCGGCGAAGCGCGCGTGCGTGCGCCCGCGCCTGAAGGCGCGCAGTTCGTGCTCGGCGCGCCGGAACTCGCACGCGGCGATGTCTGTGCGTGGCGCGATCCGCGCTGAGTCGAGGCGATTAACCGAGCCGGGTTGAACTGACCCGGCACGCCGGACGTATCGAACGCATCGTGCACATCGTATGCATGAATGATGCCGTTACGTCCGGACCATCAGGCGGACCGTCGCAGCGTTCGCATGACCCGCCGCATACCAAGGAGGAGCACAGATGAATCGAAGAGACATGCTGTCCTGGCTGGCCTGCACGGCGCTCGCGTCGAGCGCCTCGCTTCCGGGCCTCGCGCGGGCAGGCGAAACGGAAAGCGCGGCGCGTGGAGCGCACGGCGAGCGCCTCGCGATGGGCGCCGACGTATCGACGCTGCTCGAACTCGAAGCGAACGGCGCTCGCTTCTACGATCACGGCAAAGCCGACGACTGCCTGCGTATCTTCAAGCGTCATGGCCTGGACGCCATCCGCATCAAAGTCTGGAATGATCCTGGGAATCCTGATTATTTTCCGGCGAATCAAAGTCCCGCGGCGGGCTATAACAACGCGAAGCACGTGCGCTTGCTCGCCCGCCGCGCCGCCGAACTCGGGCTACGCGTGCTGATCGACTTCCATTACAGCGACTGGTGGGCCGATCCGGGCAAGCAGTATCCGCCTCACGCGTGGGCCGGCAAGGATCTCGCGCAGACCTGCGATCTGCTCGGCGAATACACCACGAGCGTGCTGCGCATGCTGCGCGAAGAAGGCGTGCGGCCCGAGTGGGTGCAGACGGGCAACGAGATCACGGGCGGCATGCTCTGGCCGCTCGGCAAGTACGATCAATGGGACAATCTCGCGACGCTGCTGAAGACCGCGCACGATGCGGTGAAGTCCGTCGATCCGGATATCAAGCACATGCTGCATATCGACAGCGGCGGCGACAACGCCAAGAGCCGCTGGTGGTTCGACAGCGCCGTGCAGCGCGGCGTGAATTTCGATCTGATCGGGCTCTCGTATTATCCGCAATGGCAAGGCTCGCTCGACGATCTGCAGAACAACGCCAACGATCTTTCCGCGCGCTATGGCAAGGACATCATCGTGGTGGAAACGGCGTACCCGTGGACCACGAGCGACGGTGACGCGGAGCCCAACGCGATGACGAATACCGGCACGGCAACGTTCCCGCCGTCTCCACAAGGTCAGGCGCAATTCTTCGCGGCGCTGACGAACGTGGTGAAGAGCATTCCCGACGGACGCGGCAAGGGCATCTTCTGGTGGGAACCCGAGTGGATTCCCACGCCCAATGTGGGCTGGAAGGTGGGCGGCGGCGATCAGTGGGACAACAACACGCTGTTCGACTTCCACGGTCACGCGCTGTCGTCGATCGACGTGTTCAAGACGCCTTAGCGTAGCCCGGCGCGGCGGCCGCGAGGGCGCCGCCGCGTTTCCCTTGTCCGGCTTCATGCTTACCTTGCCGATGAGGCATTCGTCTCATCAATCGCGGCGGCCCGCCGTCGATTCACCTGCTCCAATGCGACGTATTGTCGCCTGCCGCGGACTCGATCCCGCGCCCGGGCGACAAGGCGTCCATTCGGCCTGATTCCCGCGTCGCGGCGCTCGCGCCTTCGGTGGCATACTGCGCCCGCGCGACGCTGCCCGGTTCCCCGCGCGCCCATCAGCCCCTACCTAAAGGATTCTTCATTCTCGCCAATTTCGCCTTTGCGATACTGGATGAAAAGCCGGGCTGAAGGTCACGAGCGCAAATCGGGATGATCGGCGTCCCTATTCATCAGGTTGGAACCAGGTTGGATCATGAGCAAAATCCTCACCATTGAAGACGATCCCATCGTTGGCAGGGACATCACGGAAGAACTCACCAACGCGGGTTTCGAGGTCGAGTGGGCGCGTACCGGCGCCGAAGGCATTGCGCGCGCGCTCAGCCCGGAATTCGACGCGATTACGCTCGATCGCGTGCTGCCCGGCATCGACGGCCTCACGATCGTGAAAACGATACGCAGCGTCGGCATAGAAACGCCGGTGCTGATGATCAGCGCGCTGACCGACGTGGACGAGCGCGTCACCGGCCTGCTGGCAGGCGGCGACGATTACATCGCCAAGCCGTTTTCCGCCACGGAAATGCGAGCCCGCATTCAGGTGCTACTGCGTCGACGAGGACGTCTTCAACAACAGGTGATCACCACGCTGAAAGTCGAAGACCTCGAAATCGACCTGATCGCGCGTTCGGTGACGCGCGCGGATATCGAAGTCAATCTGCCGCCCGTCGAATTTCGTTTGCTCGAATATCTCGCGCGCAATTCCGGGCAGGTCGTGACGCGGACGATGATTTTTCAGTCGGTGTGGGACATGCATTTCGATCCGGGCACGAATCTGATTGAAGTCTATATCGGCAATCTGCGCAAGAAAATCGACCGTGCAGGCCTCAAGCCGCTGATCAAGACGATTCGCGGATCGGGATATATGCTTGGATGAGCCGTATGAAGATGAGCCTATGGCGCAGCGCGATTTTCCGGCTGCTATTGATTTACGGATTCGTGTTTGCAGGCTCGATGTCCGGCGTCGTGTATATGAATTACTGGAATTCCGCTTCCTATACGGCGATGCAGGCGGACTACAATATTGCCTGGCAGTTTGCATACTTTTCCGCGCTACCCGTCGATAAAGTGCCGATGCAGATCGCGGCGCATATTCGCAGCGAAGTGCGCCGTCCGGTCAATTTCTACGGACTGTTCAGCGACAACCATCGGCATATCGCTGGCGATATTCTCGCTTTTCCCGCCAAGGTGCAGCCGGACGGAGAGGGCGTCTGGAGCAAACCCCTGCTCGCCGAGCAGGCCACCGCGCTTCCCGATTACATGCGCACGAAGGCGATGAAGCTGGAGAACGGCGACATTCTGGTCGTTTCGCGCGACGTCGACGAAATGTCCCGTTTGCGCGCCTATATGCTGGGCGGACTCGCATGGAGCGCGGCGATTGTCGTGCTCGGCGGATTGGCGATCGGCATTCTCGTCTCGACATCGCAATTGCGTCGTGTCAGTGACGTACGCCGCGTCGTGCAACAGATCACGCGCGGCGACTTCGAGGCGCGTCTGCCTGAAGCGGGACGCGACGAGATTGCATGGCTCTCCACCATGGTCAATCACATGCTCGACGAAGTATCGCGACTCATGCATGAAGTGAAGGGCGCGAGCGACGGGATCGCACACGATTTGCGCACGCCAGTCATCCATATTCGTTCGCTGTTGGCGCGCATTCAGGGCGATGAATTGTCGGCGTCGCATGCGCAATTGCTGGAACAGGCGCGCGAAGAAACCGAAGACGTGCTGCAACGTTTCGCCGCGATCATGCGGATCTCCGAAATCGAATCGATGAAACGCAAAAAGGGTTTCAGCGATGTCGAAATCGAGGCGCTATGTCGTAAAGCCGCCGATCTTTATCAACCGGTCGCGGCTGCGAATGGCCTGAATTTTTCGGTGGATCTGCGCTCGCGCTCGACCATTCGCGCCGATTATCCGCTGATGTTCGAGGTGCTCGTCAATCTGCTCGACAATGCGATCAAATTCACGCCGGAAGGCGGCACGGTATTGCTGAGTGTGGTGGACGGCAACGACGGCCCGACCATCGTGGTCTCCGATTCCGGTCCCGGTATTCCCGATACCGAACGCACCGCAGTCTTTCAACGCTTTTATCGCAGCGACCTCACCAGCGTCGTGCCGGGCTCAGGGCTGGGCCTTTCGGTGGTGCAGGCCGTGGTTCGCTTGCACGATTTCGGCCTGACGCTTTCGGATGCGCATCCGGGCCTCTGCGTCCGGCTCGATTGCTGGACGCAATTCAAGCGCGACTGAATGGATGGAGGAGAGGGAGCATGCGCATCCTTTGCATCGGCGCCGAGCGACGGCGGCGCTATCTCGCCAGAGCGCTGGAAGAATCGAATCACAGTGTCGTCGAACTCGACGGTCCCGATGACGCCGCCTGGCTCGCCAGCACCGAATATCTCGACGCGATCATCGCGCTCACGAACGGCGAGGCGGAGCACGTTGCCCGCACGCTTGCGGGGAGACCGAAACATACCGTGCTGGTGATCGTCGAGTCGCAGGCCACGACGGAAACGCGCGTCAAACTGCTGGATTCCGGCGTGGATATCTGTTTCGACGAGCCTTGCGAATATGTCGAGTTGCACGCTCGCCTTCAGGCCATCACGCGGCCCGGCAGCCATACGACGCAAACTGCGACGATTACGACAACGCCAGCCAGCGCCTCGCAGCCCTTGCTCTCGCGCGCCACACGCAGCCTGATGTGCAGCGATGGCAATGCGCTGCTGCTCCGGCGTCGCGAATATCTGCTGATGGATCGTTTGCTGCGCAATCCTGGTGAACCGGTTCGTCATGCCGAACTGGTCGATTATGTATTCGGCGAACTCGAGGTGGACCCGACATCGCTACACCGACTGGTGTCCCGATTGCGCGGCCGCTTTTCTAAAGCCGGCGCGCCGGTGAGGCTCGTGGTGATTCCACGTCTTGGTTATCGGGCCGACGTGGACGTGTCGTCGGAAAGCGCAATCTGAAATCAGCGCAATGACGATTGCAATTGCGCGGCCGCCGCCCAATCGTGAATGCGCGACGCCTAAATTATCTTTAACTTTTTGGGGGACTACCTGGCAGGGGGCGTCAGCTAGTCTAATGGTTCGAGTTCAGCGCACTGCGCAACCTATAAAAAAGTCGATCATGAACCTCAAATCAAGCTTGCCTCATCTCGCGATGGCCCTCGTTGTACTGACGTCGAGCTTCGCCGCTTCCGCCGCGACGCATCTTTCGCATCAACAATGCCTGTCTTATCCGTTCAAGAAAACGGTCGGAGGCGTCACGCACGCCGATCTGATGAAAGAACTCGGCGAACTCGAAGCACGCGGCTATCAACCCGGCTCGGACAACGGCGTGTTTCCCGCCGATCTGAATTCGGCGGAGCAAAAGCTCGCCGTCGATTATCGGCATGACTGCGTGGTGGCGCATCCGTAACGAAGGGCTCACGCGCAGCGGATCGATACGAGCGATTCTTATCGCTCGCTTTAACGATTCCGAACACGCATCCTAAAGAAAGCTTCATCTTTTGCGGCGCTGTTTTCGCGGCATGCTTGCTACGATACCGCTCGTTTTCTCGCGTGCGGCGTGGCGGAAACAGCGCAGCATGTCATGAATTCCCTCATACTCTGCGACGCGAACCGGATACCGGACCGCTCTCGCGCACGCATGGCCACGTTCGTGAGCGACGCGGCGCAAACGCGATTCGGCCTCGGTTCACTTCTTCCTGAGCTTCGTCTTCCTTCGCCTTGCCAGCCCGTCGTGCGCGCCGTGAGGTCGACGCCCGAGTACACCCGAATACATGACAAGGAGTTTGAAACGATGAAGATGCGCAAGACGGTGATTTCGCTTTCGATGTTGCTGGCGATCCAGGGCCTCGCGATGGTCACGACGGCGTCGGCTGCGACCAGCGCCCCGGCCGCAGCAGTCACGCAACGGCATGCCGAGCCGATCACCATCCGCAACGTCGTGATCGGCCAGGGCGCACCGAAGATCATCGTTCCGACCACGGGTTCGACGGCGGATGAAGTGCTGGCGCAGGCGCGCGCGATTGGCAACAACCCCGATGTCGATATCATCGAGTATCGCGTCGACTATCTGGACTTCGACACCGACGCCACGCGCGTCGCCGGACTGGGCAAGCAGGTCGCGGCCGTGGCGAACGGCAAGCCGCTCATTCTCACGTTCCGCACCAAGGCAGAAGGCGGTGCGAAGGAAATCAGCGACAAGCAATACGGCGCTCTGTATCTCGCGTTGATCAAGGCGCATTTCATCGATATTCTCGACGTCGAAATGTTCCGTGATCCGGGCGTCGTGCGTGAAGTCGTTGCGGCGGCTCATGCGGCCGGTATCAAGGTCGTGATGTCGAGCCACGACTTCAAGAAGACGCCGTCGACGGAAGAAATCGTGTCGCGTCTGCGCAAGCAGGACAAGATGGGCGCGGACATTCTCAAGATCGCCGTCATGCCGCATAACGCCGCTGACGTGCTGAAACTGCTCGACGCCACCGAACAGATTCGCGACCACTATTCGCGCAAGCCGCTGCTGACCATGTCGATGGGCGGGCTCGGTGCGGTTTCGCGTTTCTCGGGCGAGGTGTTCGGCTCGGATCTGACTTTCGGCATGATCGGCCAGGCATCCGCGCCGGGCCAAGTTGATGCCAAGTCGCTGCGCCAGGTGCTCAATACCATCGACACGGCCGTGAGCGGCAAGTAATCCGCACGACGCTCGCTGAGCAAGCTACATAACGCAGGCCGTCACAAGACGGCTGCGCTGGCTGCTCGCCCTGAAACGCGCGCACCGCGTCATTGAGCGGTGCGCGCGTTTCTATTCAGGCTTCGGTATTCGTCTGGAGAATCTTCTGGGCAAATTCCGCATCAAAGCAGCATTCATGCATAGAACAGAGAGTCGCACTGTTAACTACGGACTCCGTATCATTGTTTTATGCGCGTATCACCCCATCGAATGAAACAGCACAATTCCTTTTTGGGCGCATCGGCCAGCGCTTTGCTCGCCGTTGCCGCCATGGCATCACCGTCCGCGCACGCGCAAAGCAGTCTGACGTTCTACGGCGTGGCCGACGACGCCATCAGCTATGTCAACAATCAGCACGGCCACGCGAATCTATATCTTCGCCAGGGCAATCTGTACGCATCGAAATTCGGCCTGAAAGGCGATGAGATTCTCGGCGGCGGCACGCACGCTATTTTCGTGCTTGAATCGGGCTTCGATCTGAATGAAGGCGAAGCTGCTTCGAGCGGTTCGATATTCAACCGGCAGGCCTACGTGGGCCTCTCCAACGACCGTTACGGCACCGGCACGCTCGGTCGTCAATACACGCCTTATTTCCTGTTCGTGGGGCCGCTTTCGTCGGTCGGTTCGCTGACTGGCGCGGCGGGCGCGCATCCCGGCGACCTCGACGGCATGGACACGACCGTGCGCGCGAGCAACGCGGCCATGTACGTGTCGCCGCAATGGCATGGCTTGCAGGCGGCGGGCATGTACGCGTTGGGCGGCGTGGCGGGGAGCACCGGCAGCGGCCAGACGATGAGCGTTGCGCTGCGCTATGCGCGCGGACCGCTCGCGCTCGCCGCCGGTTATCTGCGCATGGATAACGCGCTCGCCAGCACGGCAAACACGGCAAACGCGGAAGGCAGCACGAACGTCGCATTCGATTCGACGTCGACCGGCTCGTTCGGCGTGTCCGAGGTGAATCAGGGTTACGTCACGGCGCGATCGATGCGCGATGTTGCGATTGCTGGCAATTACACTTTCGGCCCGACGCGCGTGGGATTGATGTATTCCAACGTGCGCTATTTGCCCGGCGCGCGTTCGCTTTTCGCGGACACGGCTTCGTTCAATACGTACGGTGCATTTGCGCGCTGGCAAGTCGAAGCGGACGTCAATCTGGCGGCGGGCATCTCGTACACGATGGCCTCGAAAGGCAATGGTGTCGCGCATGCCGCGCGCTATGCGCAGCTTTCGTTGAAGCAGGGTTATCGGCTTTCCAAGCGCACCGAACTCTACGCGCTCGAAGCGTGGCAGCACGCGAGCGGCCAGACGCTGGGCAGCACGGGGCAAGTGGTGAACGCCGCCCCGGCCGTCGGCGATTCGCAAAACCTCACGGGTTCATCGACACCGACACAGATCGTCGCCATGCTCGGCATCGATATGTCGTTCTGATTGCCGATGCAATACATGGCGACGCGGCGAGGCCCGCATGAGTGAAGCCTCGCCTTATTTTTAATTGAAGCGATACGTCAACGCGATCTGCGCAACCGGATACCAGTGGTAACGCGTGATCTTGTCGCTGAACTTCTGTTCTTCGCTGGCGATATCCTGCTGCGAGACATACGGATCGTAAATCGACGGCACGTCGTACGACACACGCGGACGGCCATACGCCACGCCCAGATCGAACGAGAAGCCCAGACCGAGCGCCGGTTTCTTGTGGCCATAACCGATGCCGATATACGGCATTACGTGCGGCAGCGTTGCTTTCGCGGTTGGCGAAGGACCGAGCGCCGGCACCGACTGGCCGCCGATCTGATAGTTACCCTCGGCATTCGGCGAAAGCGTTGCCGAAAGCGAGTCTGCATTGAAGAGGGCGCCCGCGGTCAGTCTGAACGCGCTCGACGCGAACGGATACAGATCGAGATAGGTGCCGCCCTGTGCGAGCGTGAGGTGCCCGTCGTAGCGGTTATCGTCGACGGTGACGGTGTGGCTGAGGCCGAACCCCGCCGCTTCCGCGTGCATGCCGAAATGCGGCCCGAGATTGATCGCGCCGCCCAGTCCCGCGCCGAGCGTGCCGCCCGTCACATACACTTCCTGCGCCTGCACGGCGGTGGCCGCGCCCAGAATCGCCGCGCCCATCAACGTCGCGCGCAACGCCCAACCCATATTTACCGAAGTCACTGCCTTTCTCCCTGAAACCGGGAAACGCTCGCTATGGGTTCCCCGACGGCATCGACTTTACGGTTCATCCGCGCCTTTCAATTGCACGAGATGCGGGCAATTCGCATCGCAAATCAAAACACATTCGCCGACTTTCGCTGAGCTGCCATGGCCCCGTTTTTCGCGGCCCAAGCAAGGCGGGAAAAGCGGTAAATATTTCGTTGATCAGACGATTTTAACGAGCCGGGATTGGTTGTATCCGCACAATCCTCAATTGAACGGCGTGCACAGCCGCTCGATAGGCGCGATCACCAGCACGCAGGTGGAGAACGCAATCAGCGCCAGAAACAGCACGGAGCAGGTCGCGGCGCACCACGCGATAAAACGCTGGGTGTCGTGTTTGTCCGGCGCGAGCGAAACGGTCCGGCGCCACGCACGGCCCGCCGCAATCGCCAGCACCAGCGCAATGATGAACGCGCACGCGGACGCCACGCCCACGATGTTCTCGACGTGAGGCCAGGGCATGTCGGCGTGGCGCTGGATGCCGTCGCCGCACGCCGCCGAGACCAGCGTGACGGCCAGCGCGAGCTGCATCACCCAGAGCAGCGGCGCGCCGACCAGCCCGAGCCAGATGGCCACGCGCAGCGGGCGGAGGGATGCGGAAGCCGGGGCCGGTCCCGGCGCGGACGAATGTCGGTTCATCGCAGATAGAGCAGGGTGGCGTGCACGCGCCGTTGCAGATCAGGCCGCAGAACCCATGCCCGCCAGCGTCGCGTTAGCGCGACACCCATCTTTAACGTTAAGCACGACCGTCTGGTCGGTCAAACGGTGGAACGCGCTTCCACTGGGGCTTCCACGCCTGTGGGCCGCCGGCTTGCCCGTGTTGCGCCACGCAGCGACCGGCTTCACCGCCGGATCTGACCACATGACGTGGCCATAACGTTAGCGCTAGCGCAACTCCCGAGTGGAAACAACGTTAGAACTGGGGCGCATTTTCCCTGGCGCTGAAGGCCGCCGCGAGCGCGCGGCGCGTTTTTATAATCGGCTCCCGAAGTGCAGAGGACGTGAGCCTCGCGCATTTCGGGTCGCTGCGCCGGCAAGCCCCACGAAGCCGGGACGTGGTTTGGAGACACACGCAAAAAGATAGGATACCTGATGAAAAAGAAGCTGATTGGCCTCGCCGTGCTGGCTGCGGTATCGTCCGCCGCCCAGGCGCAAAGCCAGGTCACCTTGTACGGCCGTATCGACAACGGCATTCAGTACGAAACGGGTCTGCCGGGCAACAAGAACGCCGTGAGCGCCGAAAGCGGCGACTGGGGCTGTTCGTGGTTCGGCCTCGAGGGCTCCGAGGATCTCGGCGCGGGCACGAAGGCGATCTTCAAGCTCGAAGGCCAGCTCAACACGCAGACGGGCCAGTCGGCGGGCGCGCTGTTCGGCCGTCACGCGATCGTCGGTTTCGACAACGACCGCTACGGTACCTTCAAGATGGGTAATCTCGGCGCGGGCGAGATCTCGCAGGACAGCTGGGGCGCCGACCCGCAACTGATGCAGCGTTACGCGATCGCGACGCTGGTGCGCGGGCGTAACTGGGCGAGCGCCTCGAACGGCTTCGAATACCAGACGCCGAGCTGGGGCGGTTTCTACATGCGCGGCCAGTATGCGCTGACCAACAACACCAAGTGGAACGCGGCCTCGACGCCTACGGGGCAGGGCCGCACGGACGGCATCGAAGCGGTCTACTCGTATGGCCTCGGCGACTTCCGCGTGATCTACGACGAAGTGCGCGGCGCGGACGGCACGTTCAACGACGTCTATCAGCACTCGCGCTCGATCCTCGCAGGCGGCACGCTGGTGTTCGGCCCGGTCAAGTTCTACGCGGGCTATCAGCATCTGAGCGCGCCGAACGCGACCAACGCGAGCGTGGGCGTGACCGACGCTTCACAACCTGCGGGCGTGTCCGCGCCGACGGCGGTCGATCACGAATGGATTGGCGCGGCCTGGCAGATCAACGCGGCCGCGGCCATCACGGCGGCGGTTTTCCACGCCAACGCCAACAAGGGCAACGGCAACGCCACGCTCTACACGCTCGGCGGCACGTACAACCTGTCGAAGCGCACCTTCCTCTACACGGAAGCGGGCTACGTGCATAACAGCTCGACGTCGAACATCAACCTCGGCAACGGCTCGTACGGCAACAACGACTACGATCCGACCACGGGCTCGTCGGCGAACGGCAATCCGAACTACGGCCAGGGCCAGTTCGGCGTGTTCGCGGGCGTCATGCATCTGTTCTGATTCGGGCAGAACAGGCGCAGCCTGCGGTAGCAACCTCAGTATCCAGTGAGTTTTCAGCGAGTTTTCAGCAGTAGCGAGTCGCATGGACAGGCCCGGCCGGACGTTGGTCCGGGCCGCGCCGGCGTGGTCAACCTCCTCCACCCTGACACGCCGGCGTCCCTTTTTTCAGCCTCCGCTTCACTTCTGCTTTATTTCCGCAACACATCCGCGTCATTTCCGTTTCATCGCTATTTCCCGCGTTTCCACGCATCCCGGCGCCCGCACGCACTCGGGAAACCCCGCGTTTATCCGCCCTTGAACGACGCCCGATGACCATGCTATCTTGCAGACGTTAGCGATAACGTCCACGGTGCGCGACGTCTCGCAACGCGGCTCCCTACAAAACTACAGCGCGCCGATCATGATGGGTGGAGATCCTTCAATGGAAAAACGGGTATCGAAAGCGATGTTCAAGGCCAAAGCCTGTGAACTGTTCCGGCAAGTCGAAATGCTCGGCGAAAGCGTGGTGGTGACCGACCGTGGCCAGCCGACCATCGAAATACGTCCGTATCGCGCGAAGCGCAAGAGTCCGCTCGATTCGCTGCGCGCGGCCATCGTCCATTGCGATTTCGACGCGCCGGTCGATGCGCGCGTCGATGCACTGAGCGAGGCCGTGGGCGAGGGCGCGAGCAGGCGTCGCGCGTCGCCCATCGGCAAATAAGATGCGGCCATGGTCACGCTCGACACCTGCGCGCTCGTCTACTGGCTGCGCGGCGACACCGCGCTGAGCGAGCCTGCGCGCGCGGCCATCGACGGCGCGCTGGAAAACGGCGAGGTGCTGATCTCGACGATCAGCGTGCTGGAACTGGCGCAATTCGTGGAAAACGGCCGGCTTGCCTTGTCGATGGATACGCGGCGCTGGCTCGCCACGCTCGCGTCGATCGAAGGCGTGCGCATGGTGCCCGTCGATACCGCGATCGCGGTGCGCGCCACCACGCTTTCGCCGGAATTGCCGCCGTCGCAGCGGCTCGTTGCCGCCACGGCGCGCACGTTGGGCGTACCGCTCGTCACGCCCGACGCACGCGTGCGCGCCCTCACGCATCTCGACACCATCTGGTGAAAAAGCGCCTGAAAAAAGGCCTCAATGCAAAAACGGCGCGTGTTATCCGAAGATAATGTGCGCCGTTTTCTATTCGATTAACTTTACGTTTTCGCGCGCTGACGCCCCGCACGCCGTACAACTTCCGCAGGCCGCCGCGCGGCAGCCGGAGCTTGCGCCGTGGACTGGCGCACCACCAGTTCGGCGGGGAAGGTCGTGCGCTGCGCGACCGCATCGCTGCCCGCAATCTGTGCGAGCAACGCATTGACCGCCGAACTCGACATCTGCTGAAACGGCTGACGCACCGTGGTGAGCGCGGGATGAAACTGCTCGGCCATCGGGATATCGTCGAAACCGATCACGGAGATGTCGTCGGGCACGCGCAGACCCGCTTCGCGCGCGGCTGCAATCGCGCCAAACGCGCTCTGGTCGTTGGCCGTGAAAATGGCCGTGGGCGGATCGGGCAGGTTCACGAGTCCGGTCGCCACTTCGAACGCGGTCATCTGCGAAAGATCTCCGGTCACCACCAGCGCCGGATCGAGCTCGATGCCGTGACGCACGAGCGTGTCGTGATAGCCGCGCTGCCGGTCGCGCACGCCTTCGATCGCCTCGTCGCCGCCGAGAAACGCAATGCGCTTGTGGCCGAGCGACACGAGATGCTCGACCGCCATACGCGCGCCGCCGTAATTATCGACGGACACCGAAGGGAAGCGATTGAGCGTGCCGCGCTGATCGACCACCACCACCGGCACGTGCGCGGTGGCGAGCGCGTCGAGGCACATGGTTTCGCGCGGCAGGATCACCAGCAGGCCGTCGGAAAACTGGCGCACGAGCTTGATGAGTTCCTGATGCGAGTGGCTGTCGTCGGACACCGTGTAGACGAGCACTTCGCAACCGGCCGCACGCGCGGCGCGACCGGCACCCAGAATCAGCTCGCTCGAGAATTGCGTGTCGAGCGTGGGCGTCATGATGCCGATGATGCCGTTGCGTCCGCCAGAAAGCTTCTGGGCGGTGCGATTGACGACGTAACCGATGTCGGACGCGATACGCAGCACTTCGTCGCGCGTTTCCCGCGATACGCCCGGACGCCCGTTGAGCGCACGCGACGCGGTCATCTGCGACACGCCGGCCAGCCTCGCGACGTCGGCCAGCGTGGGATTTTGCTTGGTCATGCGACTTGCTTGTTATGAAGGAGTGAGGCGGCGCGACGCGAACCGCAACCTTGTCAGGTTTTGGTAACGCTAGCGTTACAGTGGAAATGATTCTAGCAGAACCGTACAGCGCAACCATTGAGGCGCACACAGGCCGTGCAGCAAGCGTTGTACGGAAACGTCGCTCGACCCGTCACCGGAGTGCAGTTCGAGGGTTAACACGGTCTGGCGAGCCTGTAACGTTATGACTACGATCTCGTAACGTTAAGGATAACGTTAAGCGGTCGCAAACAAAACCAACGACAGGAGACACCCAAGATGGCGTACGCGGTGGTAGCGAAAACGACGGGCGCGGCGGTGCTGTTCGCCGCACTCGCGGCGGCGGGCGTGGTGCACGCACAGGACGCGAAAGTGATCACGACGTGGGATCAGCAGACCAATGCCAGTTCCAGCAAGATCCTGCGCGACGCGTCCGACCGCTTCGAGCAGAAAAACCCCGGCTACAAGGTCGAAAACTCGCACATCCTGAACGACGCGTACAAGACCAAGCTGAAAGTGGCGTTCGGCGCGAATCAGCCGCCTTGCGTGTTCGAGTCGTGGGGCGGCGGCACGCTCAACGAATATGTGAAGGCCGGCCAGATAGCCGATCTCACGCCGTATCTGCAGAAAGACCCCGCGTATCGCGATCGATTCCTGCCCGCTTCGTGGAAAGCCGTGACCTTTGACGGCAAGACCTACGGCGTCGCTGCCGAAAACGCCTCGGCCGCCGTGATCTTCTATAACAAGGAGCTGTTCCAGCAATACGGCCTCAAGGCACCCGCCACGTGGGACGAACTGATGCACGTGGTGCAGGTGCTCAAGTCGCACGACATCGCGCCGTTCGCGCTCGCGAACAAGAACAAGTGGACCGGCTCGATGTACTACATGTACCTCGTCGATCGCATTGGCGGCCCGGATGTCGTGCGCGGCGCGGTGGAAGGCGGCGGCAAGGGATTCGGCGATCCGGCCTTCGTGGAAGCGGGCAAGTACATTCAGGACCTCGTCAAAGCGGGCGCGTTCGCGCAGGGCTATAACGGCCTCGACTACGATGTGGGCGCCTCGCGCCGCCTGCTGTATTCGGGCCGCGCCGCGATGGAACTGATGGGCGGCTGGGAAGCCTCGACCATCGCTAACGAAAATCCCGCCTTCTCGGCCAAGCTCGACTTCTTCCCGTTCCCGAGCGTGCCCGGCGGCAAGGGCGATCCGCGCGACGTGATCGGCACGGTTGGCGACGGCTTCCTGAGCATTTCAAGCGCGTGCAAATATCCCGATCAGGCGTTCAAGCTGATCCAGTCGCTCACCGACGACGAGTCGATGCGCGCACGCGTGACCGATCACAAGGTGCCGCCGGTCAAAGACGTGGCGATTCCCGATCCGTTCCTCAAGCGGCTGCAGGCGCTCATCGTACAGGCGCCGAATGTGCAGCTCTGGTATGACCAGGCGTTGCCGCCGCGTCTGGGCGAACTGCACAAGGACACGACCCAGGCGCTGTTCGGCCTTTCGGTTACGCCGCAGGCCGCCGCGCAGCAAATGGAAGCGGCGTCGAAGTCGGGCGGCTGATTTAAGCGATTCGCCATCCTGATCCATTCATCTTTGAGACCGGCGCGTTCGCGAGAACGCCGCCGGCAGAACGCTCCGTGAATATCGCACTTTCCGCCGTTCCAGAACGCCGCTTGCGATTCTCCGCGCAGTGGCTCGTCGCCGCCACCTTTCTTGCGCCCACGGTGGTGCTGCTCGCCGTCTTCCTGCTTTATCCGCTCGTGTCCAGCTTGCGGCTTTCGCTGCTCGACTGGAACGGCCTCGGCAGCAATGCGCGTTTCGTGGGGCTCGCGAACTGGGTGAAGCTCGCGCACGATTCCGTGTTCTGGCAGTCGCTCGCGAACAATGCGCTGCTCGCGGCCGCGTCGATCGTGGTGGAGTTGCCCATCGCGCTCGCGCTCGCCGTGCTGCTCGAAAAAGCGGGGCGCGGCTCGCGTCTGCTCAAGATTCTCTATTTCCTGCCGCTGCTGATGTCGAGCGTCGCGATCGGCGTGCTGTTCAAGAATGTCTACGATCCGAACTTCGGCCCGCTCAACGCGGCGCTGCATGGACTCGGACTCGACGCGCTCGCACAGGACTGGCTCGGCGATCCGCATCTGTCGCTCGGCTCGACGATCGCCGTGATCTGCTGGCAGAACACGCCGTTCTACATGATCCTGTTTCTCGCGGGTCTTTCTTCGTTGCCGCAGGAAATCGCGGAAGCCGCGCGGCTCGACGGCGCTTCCGAATGGACCATTTTCTGGCGCATCAAACTGCCGCATCTGCAAGGCACCGTGCGCACCGCCGTGCTGCTCTCGATCCTCGGTTCGCTGCGCTATTTCGATCTGATCTACGTGATGACGGGCGGCGGTCCCGAAGGCTCGTCCGAACTCATGGCGACGTATATGTATCGCACCGTGTTCAGCTCGTTCCAGCTCGGCTACGGCAGCACCATCGGCTCGGCGATGTTCATCATCGTGTGCGCGGTGGCGGCCATTTCGCTGCGCTTCACGCGTCGTTACGCAACGGAGGTTTAAGCGATGTCGACGCTCCCGCATCAAGCGACATTCAGTCTGCGCAAGCTCCGCATAGGCGTGCCGCTGCTCGCGCTGATCTGGCTCGCTGTCACCACGGTGCCGTTCATCTTCGTGGTAGCGACGAGCCTGAAAACGCAGGACGAAACCTTCAATTCGCCGGTCTGGGCCTTGCCAAAGCATCTGTATTTCGGCAACTACGCGGCCGTACTCGAAGGTCCGTATTTCACCTATTTCCGCAACAGCCTGTTCGTGGTGGGCGTGTCCGTCGTGCTGATCGTGATCGTGAGCGCGATGGCCGCTTATGCGTTCGCGCGCTTGCGCTTCACGTTCAACAAGACCCTGTTCGCGCTCGTCGTGGCAGGGATGATCGTGCCGCTGCACGCCACGCTCGTGCCGATCTATCTGCTCACGCGCAATCTCGGTCTTTACGACACACCGTTCGCGCTGCTCGGGCCGTATGTCGCGTTGAGCCTGCCGGTGTCGATCTTCATCCTCACGGAGTTCATGCGGCAGATTCCACGCGAACTCGAAGAAGCCGCGCAACTCGACGGCTGCGGCCCATTCGGCATCTTCTGGCGCGTGTTCTTTCCGCTGTCCGGCCCGGGACTCGCGACGGTGGCGATCTACAACGGCATTGGCCTGTGGAACGAATTCATCTTCGCCTACATGCTGACTTCGACCTCCGAGCATCGCACGCTGCCGCTCGCGGTATGGGATTTTCAGGGCCAGTATTCGTCGAACGTGCCCGCGATGTTGGCCGTCGTCACGCTGACTTCGCTGCCGTTGATCGTGGCTTACGCCTTCGGTCAGGAGCGTGTGATCAAGGGGATGATGGCCGGCTCGCTCAAAGGCTGACGCACCGTTTAAACCGAGCCGACACCGATATCACGACATGGCAAGCATCTCTCTCGCGAACGTACAGAAGTCTTATGCAAACGGTCAGGCGGTGATTCGCAACGCGCAGCTCGAAGTGGGAAAGAACGAGTTCTGCGTGTTTCTCGGACCATCCGGATGCGGAAAATCCACGCTGCTGCGCATGATCGCCGGGCTCGAATCGATCAGCGACGGCGAATTGCGCATCGACGGCCAGCGCATGAACGACGTCGCGCCCGCGCAGCGCCGCGTGGCGATGGTGTTTCAGAACTACGCGCTTTATCCGCATATGAGCGTGTACGAAAACATGGCGTTCGGACTGCGCCAGGCGAAGATCGACAAAGCGCTCATCGATACGAAAGTGCGCCGCGCCGCTGCCGCGCTTCAGCTCGACGCGTTGCTCGAACGTCGTCCCGCGGCGCTGTCCGGTGGCCAGCGTCAACGCGTGGCGATCGGCCGGGCCATCGTGCGCGAACCGGGCGTGTTCCTGTTCGACGAACCGCTTTCGAATCTCGATGCCGCGCTGCGCGTGCAGACCCGCACGGAGATCGCGCGCCTGCATCGCGAGTTTCGCGAGGCGAGCGCCGTGTATGTCACGCACGACCAGGTCGAGGCGATGGCGCTGGCCGACCGCATCGTGCTGCTGCAAGCGGGCACGGAGATGGAGCGGCACGGCAGCATCGCGCAGGTCGGCGCACCGCTCGATCTCTATCACCATCCACGCAGCCGCTTCGTGGCCGGTTTCATCGGCTCGCCGAAGATGAACTTCTTCGCGGGAACCGTTACAAGCGCGGACGAGGGTGGCGTGCACGTTACGCTGGAAAGCGGCGAGCGCGTGCTCGCGCGCGTCGAACCGGGTCACGCTAGTGTCGGCATGAAGGTGACGCTGGGTATTCGCCCCGAGCATCTGCGTCTCGCCGATCCCACAGGCAACGCGCCCACGCTCGCCTGTCGCGTGCGCCTCGTCGAACGCATGGGCGAGCACAGCTACGTGCATCTCGGTCAGCCGCACGCGAGTGCTGCCACGCTGATCGCCAAATTGCCCGGCGACAGTGCGCTGGCCTTCGATGAGAACGTGACGCTCGCGCTGCCGCCCGAAGCCTGCCATCTGTTCGACGATCGCGACATGGCGTTCAAACGCATGCATTGATCGTTGCGCGTGGGTGACTCAATGCGCCGTTACGCTGAAATATTAAGCAGGATAACTAATGTGTTGAGACGCGCATTGCGCCTTGCACACGACCAACCAGGAGTGTTGTGATGTCGCTTGACCATCAAAGCGAGGTGCCCGTTTATCGTCGCGCTGAGGCGTCGACCGAAGCGCGTGTCGCCGATCTGCTCGCGCGCATGACGATCGACGAGAAGATCGCGCAGTTGCACGCCGTCTGGCTCAAGCTGCGCGCGAATGGCCGTCACGAATGGCGTACCGAGGACTTTGCGCAGCGCGATACGGGCGTGCCGCTCGACACGCTGCTGCAACACGGGCTCGGTCAGGTGACGCGTCCGCTCGGCACGCACACGGTCGATCCGCAAGAGGGCGTGGAAGCGTTCAACGCGCTGCAACGGCAGATGATCGAGCAGACGCGTCTGGGCATTCCGGTGATGGCGCACGAGGAGTGTCTCGTCGGGCTGATGATCAAGGATGCCACGCTGTTTCCGTCGCCGCTCAATTACGCGGCCACATGGAATCCTGCGCTCGTTGGCCGCGTGGGCGAGGTGATCGGCGAGCAGGCGCGCTCGATTGGCTGTCATCAGGGACTCGCACCGGTGCTCGATGTTTCGCGCGATCCGCGTTGGGGGCGCACGGAAGAGACCTTCGGCGAAGATCCGTATCTGGTGGGCGTGATGGCCTGCCATTACGTGCAGGGACTGCAAGGCGAAAAGCGCGACGTGCTCGCCACGCTCAAGCACTTCGTGGCGCATTCGGCGAGCGAAGGCGCGCGCAATCACGCGCCCGTGCACGTGGGTCCGCGCGAACTCAACGATACCTTCCTGCTGCCATTCGAAATGGCGGTGAAGCTCGCGCACGCCGGGTCGATCATGCCCGCGTATCACGATATCGATGGCGTACCGTGCCATGCAAATCGCGACCTGCTGCAAGGCGTGTTGCGCGATAAGTGGGGCTTCGATGGTTTGATCGTCGCCGACTATGCGGCTGTGAATCTGCTCTACACGCATCACGGCATCGCGCGCGACGCCGCGGATGCCGCGGCGCAATCGTTCAACGCCGGACTCGACATCGAGTTGCCGGGCCACGAGTGCGCGCTGCATCTCAAGGAAGCGCTGGCGCGTGGCGAGATCAGCGAAGCCACGATCGATGCAGCGGTCCAACGCGTGTTGCGCGCGAAGTTCGACATCGGTTTGTTCGAGCAGCCCTATGTCGACGTGGCGCGGGTGAACGTGCGCAGCGAAGCGGCCAGCGATGTGGCTCACGACGTGGCGCTCGAATCGGTGGTGCTGTTGCGCAACGACGGCGTGCTGCCGCTCGCGAACGACGGCAAGCAGAACGTGGCCGTAATCGGGCCGACCGCCGACGATCCGCTGGCGTTGCTCGCGGGTTACAGCTTCCCCGTGCATTTGATCAATAGCGGCGAGAGCGCGCATTCGTCGATGACGACGCCGCTGCAAGCGCTGCGTAATGTGCTCGGCGAGGCGCACGTCAGCTATGCACCGGGCTGCGCAATCATCGAAGAGCGTCGCGCGGGCGCGCCGGTCTTTCCGGGCGATGTCTCGCTCGACACGCGCGAAGTGGGCACGCGCGACGCGCTGATCAGCACCGACACCACGCACATTGCCGCCGCCGCCGAAGCGGCGCGCGCCGCCGATGTGGCGATCGTGTTTGTCGGCGACCTCGCGGGCCTGTTTCAGTCGGGCACCGTGGGCGAAGGCTCGGATACGGACAGCCTCGCGCTGCCCGGCGTGCAGCAGGCGCTGCTCGACGCCGTGCTCGCGACCGGCACGCCCACGGTCGTCGTGATGACGGGTGGACGCCCGTACAACCTCGGCGGCCAGGAAGAACGCGTCGCTGCTCAGTTGATGGCGTTCGCGCCGGGCGAGAAAGGTGGCGAAGCGCTCGCCGCGCTGCTGGTTGGGCGCGAAAATTTCAGCGGCCGCTTGCCGCTTTCGGTGCCGACCAGCGCGGGCGCGGTGCCCTACGTCTATAACCATCGGCTCAAAAGCGCGGGCACGCCGGTTGCGTGGCATTTCGGCTCGCGCTATCCGTTCGGTTTCGGGCTCGGCTATACGCGCTTCGCTTACGAAGCGCTCGACATCGACGCGCCCACCGCGCCGATCGAAAACGGCACCTTTGCGTTTTCGTTCACGGTGAAGAACACGGGCGCACGCAGCGGCGTGGAAGTCGTGCAGATTTATCTGCGCGATCGGCTGGCGTCGAGTGCGCGTCCGGTGCGTGAATTGAAGGGGTTTTCGCGCGTGGCGGTGGACGCGGGTGGCGCGGCGCGCGTGCATGTGCGTCTGCCCGTCGACATGTTGAATTTCACTGATGGACGCGGCGAACGTATCGTCGAGCCCGGCGACTTCGATCTGATGATCGGCAGTTCGAGCCGCGATATTCATTTGCACGCGACGCTCACCGTCACGGGCGACGCGACGCGTACGCTGCCGCGCGACTGGCGCATGACGAGCGACGTGAGCGTCGATTGAATTAACTCCTGCGCGTGCCATCACGTATCGATTGAACCGGAAACGAAATAACCCATGTCTTATGCAATTTATCCGAGCCTGAGCGACAAGGTGGTCGTGATCACGGGCGGCGGCACCGGCATCGGCGCCGCCATGGTGGAGGCCTTCAGCGCACAAGGCGCGTGCGTGCATTTTCTCGACGTGGCCGACGAACCGTCGCTCGCGCTCGTCAAGGCATGCAGGCATACGAAATACGAACCCGTCTACCATCGCTGCGATCTGCGCGATATCGACGCCCTGCAACGCTGTTTCGACGCCATCGCGCAAGCCGCCGGCGATGTGCAGATTCTCGTCAACAATGCGGCGAACGACGATCGTCATCACGTCGGCGACGTGAGCGCGGCTTACTGGGACGATCGCCTCGCCGTGAATCTGCGCCATCAATTCTTTTGCGCACAAGCCGTGGTCGACGGCATGCGCAAACAGGGTGCTGGCGCGATCATCAATCTCGGCTCGATTTCCTGGCATCTGGCCACGCCGAATCTCAGCGTTTATATGACCGCCAAAGCGGGGATAGAAGGCCTCACACGCGGGCTCGCGCGCGATCTGGGCGAATACGGCATTCGTGTGAATTGCGTGATTCCCGGTGCGGTACGCACGCCGCGCCAGATGAAACTCTGGCAATCGAATGAAAGCGAATCGGAGCTGCTCGGTCAGCAATGCCTGCACGCACGCATCGAACCCGAGCACGTTGCACGCATGGTGCTGTTTCTCGCTTCCGACGACGCCGCGCGTTGCACGGGCCGCGATTATTTCGTCGATGCCGGATGGTACGGCGCATGAATACGCTGGCGCCCGAGGTCGAATGGAACGTGGGTGCACTGCTTGGCGAAGGCCCGGTGTGGGTGGAACGCGAACGCGCGCTGTATTTCGTCGATATCAAACAGCGCCGCGTGCATCGCTACGTGCCTGAAAGCGGCGAGCGCAGCAGTTGGGACGCACCGGCGCAAACCGGTTTCGTGCTGCCGCACGCGGACGGTGGTTTTGTCTGCGGATTGCAGGGCGGGCTGCATCGCTTCACGCCGGAAGACGGGCACTTCGTGTTGCGCGTGCCGGTTGAAATCGATCGACCCGGCAACCGGCTCAACGACGCGCATGTCGATACCGAAGGGCGCTTGTGGTTCGGCTCGATGGACGATGCTGAAGTGGAACCGACCGGATCGCTCTGGCGTGTAGAGCATGATCAGGCGCCGCGCGTGCACGACAGCGGCTATATCATCACGAACGGTCCCGCGATGAGCCCGGATTCCCGCACGCTGTATCACGTCGATTCGCTGCGCCGCGCCATTTACGCATTCGACGTGGCCGACGACGGTGAGCTCTCGTCGCGGCGGCTCTTTAGCACGCACGCGCAGCCGGGCGATCCCGATGGCCTGGTCGTCGATGCCGAAGGCTACGTCTGGGTCGCGACGTTCGGCGGCGCACGCATCGAACGCTACGCGCCGAATGGTCTGAGCGTGGGACGCGTTGCCTTTCCGTGCTCGAACGTGACGAAACTCGCATTCGGCGGCGACGATCTGCAAACGGCTTATGTAACGACCGCGCGTAAAGGTCTGAGCGAAGCGGCGCTCGCCCGCGAGCCATTCGCGGGTGCATTGTTTTCGTTTCGTGCGCCCGCCGCCGGGCAGAAGCAATCGTTGTGCCGCATCGTTTGGCCTGCATGAACAGGTTTGAAAGCGTTTTCGTTTGAATAACGTTTTAAAACATTCAGATTCAATGCAGGATCGCGAACCGCAGATACGTATGGCAACGTACACGCATTCATCGTTCAATCACCTTGCCGGTGCATAATGGCTTTACCGCCGATGCAGTCGATGGCCATCCGTCGAGGAGTCCGCCATGCAAGCGAGGAACGAGGAATTCGTCGCCCATCTGCTCTCCGATGTTCTGGCATTCGCGCGAGCGCGATTGCCAGAACCCGCCTTTCAAACAGTTGAACCGTTCCTGCGCCACTATTACGATTTCGTCGATGCCGAGGATCTGCGCAGCCGCAGCATCGCCGATCTCTATGGCGCGGCGATGGCGCACTGGCAAACCGCGCAGCGTTTCGTGCCCGGCTCCGAGCGCATGCGGGTCTATAACCCGATACTCGAACAGCACGGCTGGCATTCCGATCACACGGTCATCGAAATCGTCAATGACGATATGCCGTTTCTGGTCGATTCGGTGTCCATGGCCGTCAACAAGCTCGGGCTCGCGCTGCATTCCGCCATGCATCCGGTGTTTCGCGTCTGGCGCGGCAAGGAGGGCGGCATCGAGCGTATCGACGTCGGGGCGTCCGGTGCCGACGACGGGGCGTCACAACTCACATCCTTTATTCATTTCGAAGTCGACCGCTGCGGCGATGCAGCAAAACTCGACGAATTGCGCCGTGATATTGCCAAAGTGCTCGGCGATGTGCGAGCCGCCGTCGAGGACTGGCCGAAAATCGTCGAGGTCGCGCGCGAAACCATCAAAAGCATGAAAGCGCGCGAAACGAGCCCGGAAGAACTCGAGGCCCGCGCGTTCCTCGAATGGATGGTGGCCGACCATTTCACGTTTCTCGGCCAGCGCGATTATGCACTCGTCGAACATGGCGATGGTTTCGGGCTGCGCGGCGTGGACAATTCGGGCCTCGGTATTCTGCGCGAATCCTTGCGCGCGCCCGATACGCCCGAGGTCACGCCGCTGCCGCCTGCTGCGGCGGACATTATTGCGGGCGCGTCGCCCATCTTTCTGACGAAAGCGAATTCGCGCGCAACGGTGCACCGGCCCGGTTATCTCGACTACGTTGGCGTGAAACTCGTGGGCGCGGACGGCAAGATTTGCGGCGAGCGCCGTTTCGTCGGTCTTTATACTTCGACGGCGTACATGGTGCCCGCCGCCGATATTCCGATTGTGCGCCGAAAATGCGCGAATATCGTGCGCCGCGCCGGCTTTCTGCCGAAAGGGCATCTCGGCAAATCGCTCGTGACCGTGCTCGAAACCTATCCGCGCGACGAACTGTTTCAGGCCACGGAAGACGAGCTTTACGATATCGCGCTTGGCGTGTTGCGTTTGCAGGAACATCAGCGCACGCGTCTGTTCGTGCGGCGCGATCGTTTCAATCGTTTCGTCTCGTGCCTCGTGTATGTCTCGCGCGATAAATACAACACCGATCTGCGCCGACGTATCGCCAATCTGCTCGCTTCGGCATTCAACGGAATTTCCGTGGAATTTACGCCGCTGCTTTCCGAATCGGCCATTGCGCGTATTCACTTTGTCGTGCATGCCGAGCCTGGCACGATGCCCGATGTGGACACGCGTGAACTGGAAGCGCGACTCGTGCAGGTCACGCGGCGCTGGCAGGACGATCTCGCCGACGCATTGCTCGACGCATTCGGCGAAGAGCAGGGCACGCGCTTGCTGAATCGCTACGGCGATTCGTTTCCCGCCGGTTACCGCGACGATTATCCGGCGCGCACGGCGGTCCGCGATATCGAATTGATCGAACGCGTGCAGGGCAGTTCGGCCATCGCGATGAATCTGTATCGGCCCATTGAATCGGGGCCGCGCGCGTTTCGCTTCAAGGTGTATTGTGCGGGCGAAGCAATTGCGCTCTCGCGCAGTTTGCCGATGCTCGAACATCTCGGCGTGCGGGTGGATGAAGAGCGTCCTTATGTGATTCAGGTGCCGGGCTGCGATCCCGCGTGGGTGCACGATTTCGGGCTCGAACTCGCCGACGATGCCGAATTCGATATCGAGCGCGTGAAAGATCTGTTCGAGGACGCATTCGAAGCCGTATGGAGCGCGCGCATCGAGAATGACGATTTCAATCGCCTGGTTTTGCGGGCGTATCTAGGCGCACGCGAAGTGACGATATTGCGCGCTTACGCGAAATATCTGCGCCAGGTGGGTTCGACATTCAGCGACGCCTATATCGAACGCGCGCTCACCGGCAATCCGGCGATTGCGCGACAACTGGTCGAATTGTTCATGGTGCGTTTCGATCCGAGCGTGGAAGCGGCGCGCGAGCAACGCACCGAACTCGCGCTCAAGGCCATTGAAGCCGCGCTCGATCAGGTGCCGAATCTCGACGAGGATCGCATTCTCCGGCAGTTTCTCGGCGTCATCAATGCGACGGTCCGCACCAATTATTTCCGTCGCGAGCCGAATGGCGCGCCGCGTCCATCGCTGTCGTTCAAATTCGATCCGTCGAAAGTTCCCGGATTGCCCGAACCGAAACCGATGTTCGAAATCTGGGTGTATTCGCCGCGAGTGGAAGGCGTGCATTTACGCGGCGGACGCGTGGCGCGCGGCGGCCTGCGCTGGTCCGACCGTCGCGAGGATTTCCGCACGGAAGTGCTCGGCCTGATGAAAGCGCAGATGGTGAAGAACGTGGTGATCGTGCCGGTTGGTTCGAAGGGCGGCTTCGTCGTCAAGAATCCGCCGCCGCCCAGCGATCGCGAAGCGTGGATGCGCGAAGGCGTCGCCTGTTATCAGACCTTTTTGCGCGGCCTGCTCGATCTCACCGACAATCTCGTGAATAACGCCATCGTGCCGCCGCCCGATGTCGTGCGTCACGATCCGGACGATCCTTATCTCGTCGTCGCGGCCGACAAAGGCACGGCTACGTTTTCCGATTATGCGAACGCCATTTCCGCTGAATATGGTTTCTGGCTCGACGACGCTTTCGCGTCGGGCGGCTCGGTGGGCTACGACCACAAGAAAATGGCGATCACCGCGCGCGGCGCGTGGGAATCGGTCAAACGCCACTTCCGCGAAATGGGCGTGGATACGCAGGCGAGCGACTTCACCGTGGTCGGTGTCGGCGATATGTCGGGCGACGTATTCGGCAACGGCATGCTGCTGTCGCCCCATATCAAGCTCGTGGCGGCATTCGATCATCGCCATGTGTTTCTCGATCCCGCGCCCGATCCGGCGCTGAGTTTCGCGGAACGCAAGCGGATTTTTGCGCTGGAGCGATCGAGTTGGGCCGATTACGATACTGCCGCGATTTCATCGGGCGGCGGTATTTTTCCGCGCACCGTCAAAACGATTCCGCTTTCGCCCGCGGTGCGCGAGGTACTGGGCATCGACGCAATTGCGCTCACGCCGAACGAACTCATTCGCGCGATTCTCCAGGCGCCGGTCGATCTGCTTTATAACGGCGGAATTGGCACGTATGTGAAAGCTGCGCGTGAAACGCACGCGCAAGTGGGCGACCGTGCCAACGACGCCGTGCGCGTGAACGGTTCGGATCTGCGTTGCAAGGTGGTGGGCGAGGGCGGCAATCTCGGCGTCACGCAACTCGGGCGCATTGAATTCGCGCAACGCGGCGGCCGTATCAATACGGATGCGATCGACAATTCAGCGGGCGTCGATTGTTCCGATCACGAAGTCAACATCAAGATTCTGCTTGGACTGGTGGTGTCCGATGGCGAAATGACCACGCGGCAGCGCAATACGCTCCTCGCGGAAATGACCGACGAAGTGGGCCTGCTGGTATTGAGCGACAACTATTATCAAACTCAGTCGCTCTCGATTGCGGGCCGTTACGCGGTGCTGCTGCTCGATGCGGAAACGCGCGTGATGCGCTGGCTCGAACGCGCCGGGCGACTCAATCGCGTGATCGAATTTCTGCCGACCGATGAGGAAGTGGCCGAGCGCCAGGCGTCGAAACTCGGTCTCACGTCGCCCGAGCGCGCCGTGCTGCTCGCGTATAGCAAGATGTGGCTCTACGATGCGCTGCTCGATTCCGATGTGCCCGAAGATCCGCTCGTCGCGGCCTTGCTGATCGATTATTTCCCGAAGCCTTTACAGCAGCGATTCAGCGAGCCGATGCAGCGGCATCCGTTGCGCCGCGAAATTCTCGCGACGCATCTGACCAATGCGCTCATCAATCGCGTGGGTTGTGCGTTCGTGCATCGTCTCATGGAGGAGACCGACGCGCGGCCCGACGAGATCGTGCGCGCCTGCATCATGGCGCGCGATGTGTTCGATCTCGATGAAATCTGGCGCGCGATCGACGCACTCGATAATCGCGTGCCCGACGATGTGCAGGCACGCATGTTCGTCGATATTGCGCGTTTGCTCGAACGCGCGGCGCTGTGGTTCCTGCGTCATCTGCAAGCGGGTGCGGTGGAACGCGACGGTGTGGGGTCGCTGCTGGCGCGGTGCCGCGATGCCGCTCAACGCCTCGCGCCGCAATTGCCCGCGCTGTTGCCGGAAGCCGATCTCGAAGCGCTCTCCGTGCGCCAGGGCGAACTCGTGAATGCGGGCGTGGAGAGCACGCTCGCGCTGCGCGCGGCGAGCGGTGAAATTCCGGTGGCGCTGCTCGATATCGCCGAAGTGGCGGCGGCTTGCGGACGTCCGCTCGAACTGGTCGCGGCCGCGTACTTCGCGCTCGGCACGCGCCTGAATTATGGCTGGATCAGCGAACGCGCCGCCACCTTGCCCACGCCCACGCATTGGGACACGATGGCGCGCGCAGCCGCGCTCGCCGAGGTGGCGCGGCTCAAGCGCGCGCTCACGACCAGCGCGCTCGCGCAGTCGCCCGACACCGCCGACGCCGAAACGATCGTCGACGCATGGTGCGCGCAGCACGAAGCGGCGCTCGAACGCTATGGCCATCTGCTCGCCGAATTGCGTGCGTCGAGCGGCGTGAGCCTCTCCGTGCTGCTCGTCATCGTGCGCGCGATGGCGGCGCTCGAACGCGCCTGAACGTGTCCGGGCGTTGATTAGCGCGCTTCGCGCCGCGAGTCCCACGGCTTCGCTGATCGCAGCGGGTAGATACGACACGTGATTCTGCCCCGCGTAGATCTGGAGGTCGGCGTCGAAACCGAGTGCGGGCGTCGTGTGCAAGATGTCCACGAAGGTGCGTGCGTTGTCGAGCATCGCCGCGTGCGTCACGCGTTCGACGCGCGCGGGCGGCGCATTGGGCGCGAGTTTCTGTTCGTCGCCGCCGATGCGGATGGCAAGCGGAATGCGCGCTTGCGCGTCGTGCGAGGTTTTTCCCGCCGGCGATTGCGCGCTCGCGCGAACATTCGCCAGCAACTCCGCGCCATTCCACCAGATCGACGGACTCGCCGCCATGTAGCGCGAGTACGCCTGCGGATGCGCGAGCGCATCGTGCAGCACCAAAAAGCCGCCAAGCGAATGCCCGAACAACATGCGGGCGCGCGGCGCAACCTGCGTGCGGGCCTCGATGGCGCGCGGCAAGGTCTCGTTCACGAAGGTCTCGAACGCCTGCGCGCCGCCGGTGTCGAGCGGCTTGCCTTGCGCGTCGTTCGGCACGCCCCAGCCGTCGCGCGCCGGCGTGGTGAAGTCGCGAAAACGCTGGCCTTCATCGAAAAGGGCGTCGTTGTCGGCGGCGATGGCGGCTATCGTCACCGGTCCGATGAGCTTCGCCTGCAGGCGCGCCGCGCTCACAGCGAGCGCGAAAGTCGCGTTGCCGTCGAGCAGCACGAGCAAAGGCGGTGCGCCGCCCGACGCCGTAGCCGCAGGGTGATACAGCCAGACGCGATAGCGCGGCCCGTTCGGCGTGGCGTCGATCACGAACGATTCGGTGTCGGGAAGCAGGGCGTTTGCACTTCCTGATAATTTGGCATCCGAACTAGTTGTCGTGACAGCAGAAGCCGCATTCGGCGTTGCCGCCCATGCAGCCGCCGCCATCGACATCCCCGCGAATACACATACCGTGCGTCGCACGAAAGTGCGTGATGATTTCATTGTGAGACTCACCATTGATAGCGCGCCGTGCCAATCACTTCGCGACGTACGCCCCAGAAACATTGCGTCGCGCTCGCGCACGCCGCCACATATTGACGATCGAACAGATTCGACGCATTGAGCGCGAAGCGCCAATTGCGCATTTCGTAATGCAAGGCGAGATCGACGAGGGTGAATGAACCGACCTTGAACGAATCGTCGGCGGCGCCATATGTGCTGCCGATATAGCGCACGCCCGCACCCATGCCGAGACCCTTGAACGTGCCGCGATGCAGCGTGTAATCGGCCCACAGCGAAGCGGTATTTTTCGGCACGGCGGCCGGCGTGTGACCGAGCGACGTGTCGTTCGCGCTCGCCACATACGCACTCGTATAGCTGTACGCCGCGATCAGCGAGAGATCGCGCGTGATATTCAAATGCGTTTCCAGTTCGACACCACGGCTTTTCACCGCGCCAGTCTGCACGCGGTAATTCGCGTTGGTCGGATCGGGCGTCGACACATTGGTTTGCTGCAGGTCGAAGAGCGACAGCGTCGTGAAACTCGTCGTACCCGGAATCTGATACTTCACGCCCACTTCGAATTGACGGCCCGTCGACGGCTTGAGCGAGCTGCCGTCCGCCGTCGTGCCCGACGTGACCGGCTGGAACGAGCGCGAGAAACTCGCGAACGGCGAAATGCCGTTGTCGAATGCATAGATCGCGCCCGCGCGCCACGTGAATGCGCGATCGAATTGATACGACGACGTGTTCTTCACATATTCATTCGCGCTGGTGGACGCGTAATCTTCGCGCGCGCCGAGCACGAACGACCATTTGCCGATCGTCATCTGATCCTGCACGTAGAGGCCGAGATCGTCGGTGCGCTGGCGCGTGTAGCTCGCGAGCTTGGGCGCGGTCAGCGACTGGCCGTAAATGGGATCGGTGATGTCGAGCGAGGGCGCCTTGCCCGACGAAAGACGGCGGTCGGACATCGTCATCTGATAGTCGAGACCCATCAGCACCGCGTGACGCACGGGGCCGGTGTTGAAATCGGCTTCGAGCTGCGTGTCGGTCGAGAGCGCGTCGAGATGTTCGAGCGAGGCCGTCGTCAGACGATTAAGGTAACGGTTGCTCGAATTCGTGTAGCCGCTCGAATAGACCGTTTGATAATCGCTCCACATATGCGTGTAGCGCGCGTTCTGACGCACCGTGAATACGTCGTTGAAGCGGTGCGTGAACGCATAGCCGATGCTCGCCTGCTCGCGGCGGAAGTGATCGTAGTCGGGTTCGCCGTCGTTGAAACCGGTGCCGATCTGCCCATTGGGGTTATACGAAACCGTGCCGTAGCGCGGCAAAAAACCGTAATAGCCGTTGTTCGGATCGTATTGATAACTCGCGAGCAGCGTGAATTCCGTATTCGCATCGGGACGCAGCGTGAGCGACGGCGCCACGTAAATACGCTGCTCCTTCGTGCCGGAGACTTGCGTGTCTGCATCGCGCGCGAGACCGACGAAGCGATAAAGAACGCGCTTGTCCGCGTCGACCGCGCCGCCGAGATCGAACGCGCCTTCCCAGCGATTGTGCGTGCCCGCGCCGAGCATCACTTCATTCACGTGATCGGCTTCGGGACGCTTGCTTTCGAGCACCACCACACCGCCTGGATTCGCCTGACCATAGAGAATCGAACTCGGTCCGCGCAGCACTTCGATACGCTGCAAACCGTATTGCTCGATCTGCGGCACGGCATACGACAGACCGCGTCCGAGATTGAGGCCGTCGAGAAAATTCACGTAGACCGCATTGCCGCCGAAGCCGCCGAAACCGCGCATCTGCAAGCTGTCGTAGCGATCGCCGATGCCGCGCGTTTCCGGCACGATACCCGCCGAATAACGCAGCGCCTGCGCGACCGACTGCACGTTCTGTTCGTCCATCTGCTTGCGCTCGATGATCGACACTGATTGCGGCGTGCGCGTGAGCGGCGTGGACGATTTGAGCGCCGCGCCGGCGACCGTCGGATCGTGCGCATCGGCTTCGCTTTGCGCGCGGATCGTCATCGCGGGCAGCGATGTTTCAGCGGTCACGCTCGCATCGGGGCCGGGCGGTTCGGGATCGACTTCGAGCACGAAGGCCGCGTTCTGGCCGCGTACCGCGCGCAAACCCGTGCCGCGTAAAACTTGCGCGAGCGCGCGGGCTGCATCGGCGCGGCCCGTGAAGCCGGGCGACTGCTTGCCGGCGACGAGCGAACTCGCGTAAGCGAGCTGCACGCCGCTGGCTTCGGCGAAACGGTTGAGCGCCGTGTTGAGGTCGGAAGGCGCGATGCGATAGTCGATACGCGCATCGCGTTGCGTGGATTGAGCCGCTTGCGCCGCTTGAGTTGCTTCAGGCGATTGCTGGGCGAGCGTCGGAAACGAAGCGCCGAAGAGGGCGGCAGCCGCCGCGCTGATCGCGAGTGGTCGAAGTGATGCGTGCGTGAACAACGAAATTCCCCTGATTGTTTGGTCTTGCTGAGGGAATAGACGTTGTGCGGAGAAAAAACCGGACGTCGCGCGCAAAATATTTTTTGCGCGACGTGTTTATTGCGCGACGCTCACGACGGCGCGGACAAAATCACGACGCGGCCCGCAATGCGGGTGGCCTGCAGACGCAGCGTTTCGGCGAGCGTGTCGAGCGCCTGGGCCGGCGCGCCGATGGCGAAATTGCCCGACACGCGCAACGTCGCCGCGCTGCCGCGCACGTAGATGAAATGGCCTTTCCAGTAGCGGTTGAGCGCAGTGGCCACATCGGCGAGCGGCGCATCGGTGAAGACCATGCGGCCGCGCTGCCACGCGGTGGCCGAGTACGCATCGATGGCGGCAGCAGCGGGCGCGCGTACCGCATCGCCATAGGCGACGCTTTGGCCCGCGGCCGCTTCCAGATTGCCCCACGCGTTGCGCACGTCCACGCGTCCCTGCGTGACGGTGACGAGCGACTCGCCGCTGTGCTGGGCGTCGTCGCCGGGCAGCGTCGCCTGGAACGCCGTGCCGATGTCGACGACCTCGCCGTCGCCCGCGCGCACGACGAAGCGGCGCGCGTCGCCATGCTTCACGTCGAACGCGGCGCGCCCGCGCGCCAGCACAATGCGGCGCTCGTGCGCGTCGTAGTGGACGTCGATGGCCGAGTCGGCGTCGAGCTTCACGATGCTGCCGTCGTCGAGCGCGAACGTGCGCACTTCGCCCGCCGACGTCGACAGGTCGGGCGCATGCACATACCACGCCGCGCCGACGCCGAGCGCCACGCACAGCGATGCGAAGGCCGCGCGCGGCGGCGTGAAGAGCGAAGCAAAAGCGAAACGTGTGGCAGGGCGCTTGGCGTGCGGATTGAAGCGGGGTTCCGCGCGTTGCTTGACACGTTGCTCGACGCGCTGTGCGGCAGCATCGGTGCGCGTCGAAACGTGCAGCGCATCGGCGCTGCGCCATTGCGCCAGCGCGTCGTCGAAGGCAGCACGATGCAGCGGCG